>JAAYVF010000079.1 GCA_012517325.1 Myxococcales bacterium
AAAGCCCGATGCAAAACGGAAAATCGAAAGGGAACAACCAACTGGACGTGGGTCTATCAGGCCTCGGCTCCGAACTCTACGTAACCAAGGGGACATTTTTGCTGCACAGTTGAGGGGACATATTGCCTAAGTATAAACAGGTCAAGAGAGAAGCAACCCGGCGGCGGAATTTTCTTGCCGCGACGGCCGGGTGGACCCCGATCGGTCTTTCACCGGCGTTCCAAAGGATCGCCGACAGCTTATCTGGTCAACCTGGCAATCGCGGTTCCATCCGTCCCGATGGTGAAGTTGCGCGGCCCGATGATTCTTCCCGCGCGAGCATCGAAGGCGCGCAGCGTGACGACCTCACCCGGTTGCCCGGCCAGGGTAATCTCCAAAGCGTCGGGCTCGGTTTTAATTTCAGTGAAACGTTTGTCGGCCAGCGGCACGAATTTGTCGGTTTCGCCCAAGAGCGCCATTCCGTTCTCCAGGATGGGCGCAAGGAGAAAATGGTTGAAGTCATAGAGCCTTCGGATCGGCGGCATTTGGAACGGGCCGGACACGATTTCGGCCCGCCGGGTTTTCCAGTCGTAAAGCACCGCCGGACCGGCGATCGCCAGATCGCGCCGCGGATCGACCCGCCAGTCGTCCACCTCGTCGGGGAAATAAAAGAAAAGCGACGGATCGCTGAAGTCGTAGGAGACGTAAGGCCAGATCCGGTCGGCGGGCCGGCGGTCGGGGTGGTAACGCTCGATGAGGAATGCGCTGAGGTAGACCCAGCGGCCTTGCGCGCCGCGATCGGAATAGGTCGCGACCGTAAACGGCCGGCGATGCGGCAGAAACATCGCGTCGATGGGCGTCGCCGGTTTGTCGGGCTTGAGCAGCAGGCCGTCGGTCCGGCAGGTCCGCGCCAGAATATCGGTGTTGGTTTTACCCAGAAAATCGCTCGGGCCGACCGGGCCGCCGCTGAGGCTGCTGATCAGCGCCTCCGCCCAGCCGTGTTTTTCGGCGGTCTGGAAGGTGTCTTTGTAGGGCCAGATGCCGATCGCCCAGACGACCATGTTGTTGATGTGGAATTGCGGCCAGTACGATTCCTTCGAAATGCCGGGGAAATAGTCGATCGAGCTGCGGACGGTGGTGATGTTGGGGTGGTCGACCGCCGCCATGACGTGCGCCGTCCCCGACATGCAGATTTGCATCGTCAGCCCCCGGTCGGCCATCGCACCGGCCAGATTGGCCAGGTAGCGTTCGGCGTGATCCACCCCGTCGCGCAACCAGGCGTTGCCCCAGAACTGGTTGATCAGCCAATCCTGCTCGTAGGTCACGACACCCCACTTTTTCGCGTTGGCGGCGAATTCGTCGAACACGCAGCGGTCGGTCGGCAGCGCCATGCGCCGGTCATCGACGAAGGCGCATCGGTCACGGTAGGCGTTTTCCTTGGCGAACCAGCGGTTGTGGGTGATGAGCGGCAAGCCGGTCAGGCGATGCAGGCCGTCCAGCCCCCGCGGAAACACTTCCGGCCGCGGTTCCCAACGTTGCATGCCGCCGGGCAGCGGCCAACTGGCGGCCTTGTAATAAAACCACGAATCGATCTGAAGGTAGCCGTAGGGAATTTTCAAATCATCGGCTTCGCGCTTGACCGCCAGCAGCGTTTCCTCGGGCGTCATTCCCGGTTCGGTATTGTAGTAATAGGCGGCGCCGTTATCGGTCCAATAGCCGAGATGCGACAGGCTCAGATCGGCGTAACGGTCGCGGCGTGCGACGCCCCGGTCGCGGCGGATCGCCTCGCCCCAGGCTTCGATCGTCGCGTTGATCCCCTTGCCTTCCACCAGCAGAAAACGGTGGGTGAAGCCGGCGGGGATTGCCGCGATTTCGCCCTCGATGCCGTAACGGATCCGGCCGTTTTCGAACGAAACCAGGCTGATGAAAAAGTGATCGAGCGGCGAAAAAACCAGGCAGTCCAGGTCGTCGCTGTACAGAATGAGCGGGCCGAACGACGGGACGGCGACGCGCCGGGGCGGAAACATCGGGGTCATTTGAAAACTGAGCGCGTGTTTGTATTTCGGATCGACGGCGATTTCCGGATAGGCGACGGCCGGCCGGAAATAATCGCCGGTCGCGACCGCGGGGACCGCCGCGATGAAGCGGTGCCGAAACACGGTCTGGCCCACGCCAAGCGCGATTGTATCCGAAGAAACCGGCACGGCGGCGCCCGCCTGCCCGGCGATGGCAATCAACCCCAAGATGAAGAAAACGGCCCGCCAGACGCGCATCAGTCAACCTCCTCGCGTTGAATACACATTCAAATCTATCGGCTTCGACCGGCGGCGGTCAACCCGAAAGGATTTTCCGACGCGAGCGGACTGACGAACGCTCACTGCGCATACGGCAAATCGGTGGCGGTGAAATCCACCACGCCGTCGGCGAGCAGTTCCTGATAGCGGGCCTCCAGCGCGGCGCCCAGTTCGGCGCGATTGGCGGCGGCCGCCGTCATCGCCATCAACGGCAGACGCAGGTCTTCCACTTTGCATTGCGGCTCGACGTACACCAGCCCGTTTTCGTAATGCCAGGCGATCTGATCGAGCGTTGGCGGCTCGATCTCCTCGGCCAGCATCGCTTCGATGTCGGCCTGATAGACGTCGTTGCCGAACTGGCCGTACTTGTTGAAAAACAGCGCGATCACCCGCCGCCACATGGTTTCGCGCTCCGGATGTTCGACCAGCACCTCGGCCGGATAGATGAACTGCCATTGCTCGGGGGTGAGGTTCGACAGGTAGAGCGACACCATGTACTGGTTGAGCCCGGTCAGCCCGCTTTGCGCCGGCTCGAACAACGCCTGCGACAATTCCACCCCGCCCAACGCCGCCCCCAGATCGAGCAAGGCCTTGATCAGTTGGTTGCCGAGGCCGAACAGCGCCGAAAAATCATGGCCGGTCATTTCCTCGTATCCGGGGTAGGCCCAGAAATTCATGAACGTCAGATTGGGCGGGTTGGCCAGCGCGCCCTCGAACAGCGCGTACAGGTTGTAATCGAGCCCGTACTCGGGCTTGAGGCGGCCCGTGAACAGGTAATCGAGCATCAAGCTCATGTGCGCCACGACAGCGCAATAAAGCGCGGTTTCCTCGGCGGTGCGATCGGCCAGCGCGCCAAGATTTTTAAAAACGCCGTAATAGCCCAGAATGGTGCCGTAGTATTGGTCGCGCGAGACGTTCTTGCGTTCGCGGCCCGTCAGGTGATCCTC
The DNA here is from genome assembly GCA_012517325.1 of Myxococcales bacterium. Classification (NCBI taxonomy): domain Bacteria; kingdom Pseudomonadati; phylum Myxococcota; class Myxococcia; order Myxococcales; species Myxococcales bacterium. The sequence continues at coordinate 3,221 of JAAYVF010000079.1, forward strand.
GAACGAACCGCGGTAGTCGTATTCGAACGGCCACCAGCTCGTGATGTCGAACATCACCGCCTCGTCCTCGGGGTAGAAATTCTTGGTCGTCGGCCCGCGCTGAATGCGGCCGTCGGCGGCCTCCTGATCGAGCGGGTGGTCGCCGTCGAGCCGGTAGCGATCGAAAAGCTGATACGCGCGATAAATGGCCTGCATCTGGCTCAGGGTGCGCGGTTCACGGGTGAACGGATATTCGAACGCCAGCGACGCCAGCAGGTTGCCGGTGAAGAGCGGCAAATCCTCGTCCTTCCACGCCGGTTGCAGCTTCCAGTAATCCGGCACCCATTCCTGATTGCTCCAATCCGGATCGTCGAACATGGTGAACTTGGACCACATCAGGCGTTGGTTTTCGGTCTTGTCCGGATCGGTCCAATCCGTTTCCAAGACGCGCCAGTAGTCCGGCAGCATCTGAATGCCGGTCTCGCCGATTTCCTCGGCGATGATGCTTTCCCGGTCGGCCCAGGCAAAGACATCGCGGTAGTCGGAATCGTCGTAATAGCTGCCCAGGATTTCCGTCCAATGATAGAAGCGCCAATACCGGTCCATGGTCGCCTCGGCGATCGTCATGACGTACTCGTCCTTCCCGGCGGGGCGGGTCACGACGCGCGCCGCGGGAAGGTAAGCAGTTCGCAGCCGCCACTCGAGCGTGGCGAGCAGGTAGTCGACGACCGCGCCGACGCCCGCCGGCAGTCCATTCCCATCCGCTTTGGCCGTCAGCGCCCGTAACGACCGGCGCAGCGCCGGGCCGCGTTCCGCGACGTTTTTTTTCATGGCGCGCAGCTTGTCCGCGTAGGCCGTCTCCGGCCGGCCCATCTCGCGACGCAAATCCGCGACGAACGGCGAGAGTAAAGCGGCGGCTTTTCGCTCGGCCGCGTTATCGGCGCGCGGCAGGGGTATTTTCGCGTCCGGCCAATCGGGGCAGACGGCGGAGACCGGCGGCCCGGGCAGGACCGGCGAGGAATCGTCGTCGGCCGCCGAGTCGTCATCCGCGGCGTCGTCATCCGGCGACGAATCGTCATCGGCGACGTCGTCATCGGCGGAGTCGTTGTCGTCGTCATCGTCAGCATTGTGAGCCTGTCCCGGATTGGATCCAGAGTCGTCGTCGGACCCGCAACCGGCCAGCGTGAGTACCGGCAGCGCCGCCAGCAGCGCGAAAAGGAAGAGCCGCCAAGAGGGCCGCGCGAGCGTGCGTTTGATGTCGCCAAACATTCGCGGGTGCTCCTTGAATAATTATTTTTTATGCTATGCTGTTCGCGCTTTTTTTCGCAAGGGCGGCCGAACTATTGAGCCGGCCGTCCATTCGGTTAAAATAAGCTGGCGTTAACGGCAAAAGGACAAAGCGAATGGCACTAAAGAGCGGTATTTTCTGCCTGGAGGGAAATTGGGATCGGGATCTGCGCGATCGGTCCTCGGTCGAACCTGGCCTGGAAATGATCCATCGCTGGAAACGCGTGCCGTTTATCCAGCGCCGCGTCGCTACGCTGCCCGAATTCAAATATTACCTGCAAAAATGGGTTTTGCCGAAATATCTCCGGTATCCGATCCTGTACCTCGCGTTCCACGGCGAAAAAGGCTGCATCGTCACCGAGGAGCGCGGCGAAAAAAAGCGCATCACCCTCGATAACCTGGGCCTTTTTCTCAAAGACAAATGCGAAGGCCGGATCGTCTATTTCGGATCGTGCAAAACGCTTGATATCGACCGGCGGCGAATCAATTTGTTCTTGAAACGGACCAAGGCGCTGGCCGTCTGCGGATTTAAAAGTTACGTGGATTGGCTGCCTTCGACGGTCTTCGATCTGATGGTTTTCGATTTGATGCAGGGCCGCGCCTTCGATCTGCGCGGTTTCAACAATTTCGATCGTCTCATCCGCGAGCGGGTCGGTTCCATTCACAAAAAGCTCGACTTCCGGCTGATCCTACGCGACCCGCACTGACGCGCCCGGCGGCCGGTCGGAATCAATACGGCTTATCCACCAAAAACACCGGCTCCACCTGATCGACCCGGCTGGCAAGACGCAGCACGTTTTCGCCCGCGTACAACTTGTGATAAGGCCAGAGCGCGATGTAGATCGGCGTCGCGTGGCCGAGTCCCTTCAATTGATCGTCCAGGTAGGGTTCTTCCGTGAAGCCCAGGAATTCGAGACGGATGCCTTTCCCCATGCCCCGGGTCATCTGGAAATACAACAGCACCTGATAGGACGCGTAATCGCCCATCACGATCGATCCCGGCGGCACCAGGGAAAAAACCCGCTCGGCGTAGGTGATCGAGTGCTGATAACCGTGCAGGCTCGGATTGAAGAAAATCTCGTTGTACTCCGCCGCATCGGCGACCCGGAACGGATTCATCTTCAGCCCGTTGAGCACCTTCGGCGTCACCCAATAAGTGAAGCAGGGGACCGCGATCACCAGGGCGATCAGCGCCGCCAGCACGGCGGCGCGCCGCGCGGCCAGGCGCTCCAGCAGCCAATCGGCGCCGATGCCGACCCAGACGGCGAAAGCCAGATACATCGGGATGAAGAAGATCCACTTCTCGCCGATGTTGTAGTCGAAGCTGAAGGCGAAGCCCATCGCCATGAATCCCGCGATCAGCCAGGCTTCCCGGCGCGCCTGGCGGAACGAGCGGACCGCGCCGACGACGCCCAGCAGGATCGCCAGGCCGATGAAGTTGTAACCGAAGAAGGCCAACAGGTAGAAAGCATCCTCGCCGAAGCGGCTCCAATCCACGCCGGTGATCGGCGCTTCCCAATCCTTGCCGCCGGAAAAGAGGTAGACGTGGATCAGTTCGCCCAGCGGGTGGCCGTCCGCCAGATAGGAAACCGACAAAATCAGAATCGGCAGCAGGCCGATGACGAACCAGAACAAACCCCACTGGATATTGCGTTTAGTGATTTCCGCCCGCCGCAGCAACAGGTAGAACAGAAACGGCGGAATCGTCAGGACATGAAACCGATGTTGGAAGAAGCCGAAGCCGAAGAGGAACAGCGCACCGTAAAAATAGCCCGGTTTCTCGGGCTTCCACAGCAGCACGCACAGCAACATCGCCAGAATCAACGCCGTGCTCAAGGAATATACTTCGGTGAACACGGTTTGTTGCCAGACGGTATGCGCCACCATGTAGGATAACGCGCCCACGGCGGCCGCGCCTCGCGAGGCCTTCAGCGTCAGCGCCACGCGATAGATCAACACGACCGTGACGCAGCCGAAAAAGGCGTTGAGTGCGTTCATCCAAAGCGCCAGGTCCGACAGCGGCGCAAACGGATGCACGAGAATTCGGGCGAGCACGGTGAACAGGGGATAGTGTCGGGCGTCCGGCGACATTTCCCATTCCATCAAGGAGCGGGTCTGCAATTGCGCCGGGTCGCTCCAGAAAGTGGTCGGCGCCAGGGTGAACCCGTACAAAACGGCGGTGGCCAGAAAGAGCAGCGTATCCGGCCGCAGTAGAAGGGAACGCGGCTGTGCGGACTGGTTTTCCACAGCGATTCCTCCCCGTTCGGGATGTTGGCGCTAACTGTACTTCAGGGAATGGACGCAATCCAGACGGGCGAGCTTTTTTTAACCGCCAAAACAACGGCTCAAGGCAAACCCGGCGGATCGAACTCGCCGTTGCCGTCGACATCCACCCAGATCGGGTTGGTAATCGCGAACACGGGCGCGCCCGGATTGAAAGGCCCGAGCCGCGCGCTGGTGTGGCCGGCTTTGACGACGTAATAAACGTCGCCGTCGGCTTCCAGATCGATGTCGCCGTCATAACGGACCACCTCGCCGGTCGGGGTCAACGCTTCCTCATACACCAGTTCGCCGTGGTTGGAATACACTTCGAGATAATCGACCGGAATCCATAACGGCGCCTGCACGCGGACACTCAACGTCACGGTGGAAGCCGCCTCACCCGTGACCAGACCGCCGATCGACTGATCGCCGATCGAGAAATCGATGAGCGGACCGCTGGATATCTGCGCGCGGTGCGCCCGATCGGCGGCCAGGAAATCGTCGATCTCCGCCGTGGCCGGCTCGTCGCCGCCCGCCGGCATGGCGATCAGATTGCGGGGATTGCCGATGACGCCGTCGTAATTGTGGCTGTCGGAATTGCCGTGCATCGTGTAGTTCAAACCCTGGTCCAAGAAACTGAACCAGAACTCGATCGTGCCGTTGGTCGGCCCGTTCCAGACTTCGATCGCCTCGAAGTCAGTGCCGAAGCGCTGCGGGTCCGCGCCGTCGACACCGACCGCCGGGTCGTAGCCCGCGTAAGCGTACCAGTCGCGCGGGTGATTGAGCTGGATGAACTGCGCGCCGTAATCGTCGCGCGCGAATTCCCACATTTCCGGAAATTCGTAATGGCGAATGATCTCGCGTTCGTCGTCGTACAACATGTACGGCAGGCCGTAGAACTCGGACCGCTCCGGATTGACGACGACCGGCCAGGCGTTGAAATGGCCGATGCCCGGGCTGACTTCCATGCCGGTGATCGGCTTGACCCACGACGCGACCCCGGCTTCGACGACAAAATCGTCCTGGGGAACGATCACGTCGTGTTCGGTGATCACCGGCATTTCCACCCCCTCCGCCGCGATCTGCCGCATCCGTTCGACCGGGTCGGTGAACGAATCGGTCGAGTAGGCCGAATGAATGTGAAAATCGGTGACGATCCAGCCGTCGCTGTCCACCGCATGCGCGATTTCACCGGCGAAAAGGTAGGCGTTTTCCTCTCCGGCCTCGATCGTTACGTTCTCGGCGTGAAGTTCATACTCGTAGCCGCGCGAGGCCGTGATGGTGTATTCACCGGGCGGCAAGCGGAAGGATTCGCTGCCGGACACCGAGAAGAACCGCTGGAAGACCGCACCGTTCGGGTCGGCGTCGAAGCTGCTTTGCACGGTGATTTTACACGGGACGGAATCGCCGTTTTCATCCTGAATCAGGATCTGCAGATAGCCGGGAGCCGCCAGCTCGGTGTCGACGGATACCGGTTCGCCCGGGTCGATCGTGAACGGCACCGGCGCGGCGTCGACTCGCCCGTCGCCCTGCGCCGCCAGTGTGTACTGGCCGGGGTCCAGTTCGATGGAGTAATTTCCGTCGGCATCGGGCACCAGCATGGCAACGTAGTTTTCGCCCGCGTCGCGGTCGTCCAGCACGAAGAGCCGGGTTCGCGTATAATCGTTCCCGTCCGCCAAGGTCAGGTGACCGCTCATCGTGCCGAAATCGGTATTGCCGTCGTACTCGTGGATCGCCGCCGAAATGAGCCGCGCATCGCCGTCGCCGACGATCAACAGGCGCTGATGGGAATTCTGGCCGTGGGCCTGGATCGGCAGCAAGGTTTCCACCGCCGGAATCACGTTGCCGTAAATGTAAGGGATATAGAGCCGGGTGTTTTCTCCCGTCGTCGCCAGGGCGTACGAAATCGGCCCATCGTATCGGTTCAAACCGCCGACCCAGCGCACCATCGCCTCCAGGTCCAGATCGCCGACGTCAAAGCCGGTCCGCGGCAGGAAGGTGTCGGTATCGAAACCCCAGAACGGCATGTCGGCGATCGCGATCATCCGGTCGTAGTCGGCGTCGTTGAACACCGTGGTGCGAACCGTGATGTACTGCTTGTCCGCCTCCAAAATGTAATCGTTGACGATGTGGACCTGATAATCCTGCTTGTAGATCGGAGTGTTCGCGCTGATCAACGAATCGGTAAACGGGATGCCGCCGTCCTGACCGGTAACCCGGATGACGCCGATGCCGTCATTGCCGTCCTTCACCACTTCGATGGTGTGAGGCCAGAAGCCGCGCACGATGCAGACCACGTGCTCGAGGCTTTGCAGATTGTCCTCGCCGGATACTCCCGGCGCCCGCGCCAGGTCGGCGTCGATGATGTTGCCGGAATACGTGGTGAATCCGACGGCCGGCTTCTCCGGCGAACGGACAATGAATTCCACCTGCGAATTGTAAATTTTATAATCGCCGATTTCGCCCTTGGCGCGCGGGCCGCCGATCAATTCGTTCGCGGCGGTGATTTGGCCCGCCCGGACCTCGCCCTCGCCCAGCGGATCGGACAGGTTGAAATCGTCGTCGTTGTCGTCGTCATTGTCGTTGTCGTCGTCGTTATCGTCGTCATCGTCGTCGGGTTGTCCGGAATCGTCGTCCGTCCCGCCGTTGTCATCATCGTCATCGTCGCCGGCGCAGGCGAAAAGAAAGGCGCTGACGAATGACAAAGCCAGCAAAAGAGACAGCAAGGATCGGATGGCAGCCATCGGGTCCTCCAGAGACTCTTGGGTTAGAGAGGCGTTACACCGGATCGGAATGAAAGAAGCTTTAATGGATTTCTAACAATCGTCAAGCGTCGGCGTGTTTTCGCCGTGTCGGCGGCCTAGCGGTCGCCGGACGAATACAGGCTGTCGATCAATTGATCGTAAGCGCTCATCACGTTTTTACGCTTCACCTTCATGGTCGGCGTCAGCAGGTTGTTTTCGACGGTAAAGGGTTCGAACAGCAACTCGAATTTCTTGATGGTTTCGTACTTCGCCAGTTTGGCGTTCGCCGCGTCGATCCGGCGTTGGAACTCCGCGCGGACTTCCGGGTGGTGCAAGTAGGCGATCGGCGCCCCCGGCAAGTTCTTCGCCCGGCCGAACTCGGTCAGCCATTCGCGGTTGGGAACGATCAACGCCACCAGGTAGTTGCGCCGGTCGCCGATGACCGCGACCTGCTCGATGGCCAGGTCGAGCTTCAGCAGGTTTTCGATGTTCTGCGGCGCGATGTTCTTGCCGCCGGCGGTGATGATCAGGTCTTTCTTGCGGTCGGTGATGTAGAGGTAGCCGTCCTCGTCGATCTTGCCGATGTCGCCCGTATGGAACCAACCGTTTTCCAGCGCTTCCGCCGTGGCGGCCGGATTGTTCCAATAGCCGAGCATGACCTGCGGGCCGTGCACCAGAATTTCGCCGTCCGCGGCGATGCGTACTTCCGTGTCGGCGACCGGTTTGCCGACCGAACCCAGCCGGAAATCGTTCATGCTGTTGCCGGTCAGGCCGGGCGAGGTTTCCGTCAGGCCGTAAGCCTCGAGGCAGAAAATGCCCATCGCCGCGAAGAAGTATTGGATTTCCAAGGCCAGGGGCGCCGCGGCATAGCCCAGCACGCGGATGCGGCCGCCGAGCGCTTCCTTTACCTTGGAAAAAACCAGCGCTTCGGCGATTTTGAATTGCAGGCGCAGCGAAAGCGGACTCGCTTTCTTCTCTACCTTGTTCTTCGTGATTTGTTTGCCGACCGCCATCGCCCAATGGAACAGCTTCGCCTTGGCTTTCGGCGCCGTTTCCAGCCCTTTGATGATTTTTTCGTGGATCTTCTCCAACAATCGCGGCACCGTCACGAAAATCAACGGCCGGATTTCGCGCAGATTGTCGGGGATTTTTTCCACCGATTCGGCGAAGTTGATGGTGCCGCGATGCATCATGAAGACGTAGACCTCCATGCGGCCGAAGGCGTGGCACATCGGCAAAAACTGCAAATCCGTGTCGCCGGGATTCATGGTCAGGAATTCCTGCACGGCGTAAACATTGGACGTCAGGTTGCGGTGGCACAACATGACGCCCTTGGGATTGCCGGTGGTCCCGGAGGTGTAGATCAGCGTGGCAACCTCTTCCGGATCGATGGCTTTCAGCCGCCGGTCGATCGCGGCGCGGTCCATTTTTTCGCGGCCGAGTTGCCAGACCGCGTCCAGGTCGGTCACCAGATCACCGTCCGCCGCGTGAGGCTCGATCACGATCAGCTTGCGCAAGGCCGGCAACCGATCGCGCACCGACAGCACCTTTTCGAGTTGTTTTTGGTTTTCGACGACCACGCATTCGGCGCCGGAATCCTGCAAAATAAACGCCACCTGCTCGGCGGTATTGGTCGGGTAAATCGGCACGTTGATGATGTCGACGGCCAGCGTGCCCAGATCGACGATCGCCCATTCCGGCCGGTTTTGCGACAAAATGGCGACCCGGGTGCGCGCCGCGATGCCCATGGCCAACATCCCCGAGGCGACGGCCAGCACCTTTTCCTCGACCTCGCGCCAGGTCAGATCCAGCCAGCGGCCTTCTTTTTTATGGCGAAAAACGACGTGGTCGGCCCACTTGCCGGAACGCTCGAAAAACAATTCGGGGATGGATCGGGAATACTTCGGCCACGGGCTACTTTTCATCGGTTGCCTCGTCTGGTTGTCTTACTACCGGTTGCGCGAACATCCGGCGTCGAAAGAATCGATCGCTAACAATGTATTGATTGACGGAGAAATGCGCAAGGAATCCGCCGGCCGCTCGGATTCGAATGTTATTCAATAAAGCGAAAACGCGCGGCGGCGATCACCCGTTCGGCGCGGTCTCGTGCGCGGCTTTTTCCTTGGTCTTGATGCCGGCGCGCGCCTTGACGCCCTCGAACAGCGAAAAGGCGACCGGAACGATGGCCAGGGTGATGACCAGCGACATGGCCTGCCCGCCGATGATGACCTTCGCCATCGAGGCGCGCGCCGCCGCGCCGGGCCCCTGCCCGAGCGCGATCGGCGTCATGCCGGCGATCAGGGTGATCGTCGTCATCAGGATCGGCCGCAAGCGGGCGTGGTTCGCTTCCATGATCGCCTCGCGCAGCGCCTTGCCGCGGGCCAGCAGCGTGTTGGTGTAGTCGATCTGCAAAATGCCGTTCTTCTTGACGATGCCGAAGAGCATGAACACACCCAGGAGGCTGTACATGTTGATCGACTCGCGCAGGAAGAACAGCGACAGCAGGGCGAACGGCACCGTCAGCGGCAGGGCGAGCAGGATCGTCACCGGGTGCAGGAAGCTTTCGAATTGGGCGGCGAGCACGATGTACATGAAGATGAACGCCAGCACGAAGGCGAGCATCATGTTGGTGATCGTTTCGCCCATCATCTTCGACTGCCCCGTGAAGGCGCCGGTATAGGCGACGGGCAATTTCAGCTCGGCGATCACTTTCTGCAATTCGTTCGAGGCCGAACCCAGGTCGAGATGATCCAGGTTGGAGTAGATCTGCACGACGCGCTGGCGGTTGTAGCGGTCGATCTCGGTGGGTCCGAGGCCTTCCGATAGATTGGCCACCTGACTGAGCGGCACGATGCCCGCCTTGCTCGAAGCCAGCGGCAGCCGCGCGATGATTTCCGCGTCGTTGCGATCCTTTTTGTCGAGGCGCAGCCAGACGTCGTACTGCTCGACGCCCTCGCGGAACTTGGTCACCTTGTCGCCGCCGACCATGGTCCGCATCGTGTTGGCGATGTCCGCGGCTGTCAGGCCCAGATCGGCCGCCTTCTGCCGATTCAATTCCAGCCGCACTTCCGGCTGGCGCGAGGCCAACGACGTGTCGACGTCGACGAAACCCTTGATGCCCCGCAGCCGGGCGGCGATCTGGTCGGAATATTTCATCAACGCGGCGAGATCCGGCCCCATGAGGTTGTAGGAAAACGTAAAGTTCCGGCCGCCGCCGAAGCCGCCGATGTAGCTGACGCTCGAACGGATTTCCGGGTATTGCGCCAGAATGGCCCGCACTTCCTTCATCTTGTCGAATTGCGTGTATTTGCGGTCGGCGATGTCGACGATGGAAACATAGATCGAGCCCTTGGTCACGTCCTCGGCGCCCGTGGTGCTGCCGATCTGCGTCATGGTCAACAGCACGCCGTCCACCCGCTGGATCCGTTCCTCGATCCGGCCAAAGATCTGGTCGACCGTGGACAGGCTCGAACCGGCGGGGACGATCAAATTGACCTGGAATTCGCTCCGGTCGTCCTGGGGCATGAAATCCTTGCCGAGGATTTTCGCCAGCAGACCGGTCGAAAGCACGATCAGCACGGCGATGGCGATGGTGATCCAGCGGTGATTCAACACCCAGACCAGCATGGCGTTGTAAGCGCGGCCGGCCCAGCCCAGCGTATCCTGGTGGGCCTTTTCCGGTTTGATTTTCAGGAAGCGCGACGACAGCATCGGCGTCAGGGTGAAGGAGATGATCAGGGAAACGCCGATCGCGAAGGCGACGGTCAGGCCGAATTCGTAGAAGAAGCGACCGGCCATGCCCTGCATGAAGGCCACGGGCAGAAAGATGACGATCAGGGAGGTGGTCGTCGCCATGACCGCCAGGCCGATTTCCAGGAGGCCGTCCATGGCCGCGCGGATCGGATTTTTACCCAATTCGTCCAGGTGGCGGAAAATATTCTCCAGCACGACGATCGAGTCGTCGATCACGATGCCGACCGCAAGCGTCAGGCCGAGGAGCGACATGTTGTTGAGCGTAAAACCCAAGGCGCGCATGAAGGTGAAAGTCGAAACCAGCGACGCCGGAATGGCTACCGCGGCGATGATCGTCGAGCGCAGGTTCCGCATGAAAAAAAGCACCGCCAACGACGCCAGAATGGCGCCGAGCACCAGGTGCAGATTCAATTCGTGGATCGACCGCAGAATGAAAACCGATTGATCCGAAACGATGTTGATCTGGATGTCGGGCGGCAGCGTCGCCTTGACCTGCTCCAACCGTTGCTTGACCTTCTTGATCACCTCGACCGTGTTGGTCCCCGACTGCCGCACGACGTTGAGCGTGACCGCCGGCTGGCCCTTGTTTTGATCGCCCTTGTGCCAGATGCGCGCCAGGGTGCGCGGCTCCTCGATCGAATCCTCGGCCCGGCCGATGTCGCCGATGGTGATCTGCCGGCCGTTGCGCGTCGCGACGACGATTTTCAGAAAGTCCTCGACCCGTTCGACGCGCGCCAGCGTCCGCAACACCTGCTCGCTGGAATCGCGGTCGATCCGGCCGGAAGGAATCTCCACGTTTTGCGCCGCGAGCGCCCCTTTGACCTGGGCGATCGGGATTCCGTAAGCCTGGAGCCGGTCGAGGTCGAGGAAGACGTTGATCGCCCGGTTCCAACTGCCGACCGGCGTGACCGAGCCGACGCCGTCGACGTTTTCAATGGCTTCCTTGACGCGCAGGCGGGTGATTTCCGACAGCTCTTTCATGTCGCGCGGGCCGGAAATCGCCAGGCTCATGACCGGCTGGGAATCGATGTCGAACTTGGAAACGACCGGCGGTTCGACTTCGGGCGGCAGGAGATATTGCGCGGCTGCCACCTTGTCGCGCACGTCCTGCACGGCGTCCGCCAACGGTCGTTCCAGCACGAATTTCACCACGACGGTCGAGAGGCCCTCGACGCTGTACGACGACAGCTCGTCGATGCCCGTCACCGTGTTGACGGCTTCCTCGATCGGCTTGGTCACCTGCGATTCGACTTCCTCGGGCGAGGCGCCGCGCAGCATGGTCCGGATGATGACGACGGGAATGTCGACCTTGGGCATCAGGTCGACGCCGAGCATCCGATAAGAAAATACGCCCAGCACCAGCAAGAGGATAGTGATCATCGAGGCGAGCACGGGCCGCCGAATGAAAATGGTCAATGCGTTCATTGGGCGTTATCCTCGCGAATCGCGATGGCGCGGCCGTCGGTGAGCAATTCAACGCCCGACGAAACCACCCGGTCGCCGGCGACGAGGCCTTTCGCCACCAGCACGCGGTCTTTGTATTTGCCCGCGGTTTCGATCGCCCGGTCGCGCGCCTTGTTCTGCTCCACGACGAAAACATGGGGGTTGCCGGCGAACGAAAACACCGCGCTTTCGGGAATCGTCAGCGCCTGGTCGATCTTTTGCGTCAGGATGGAGACGCGGGCGAAGGTGCCGGGTTTGACGGCTTCGTCCGGGTTGTCGATTTCCGCCTCGACGGAAAACGAGCGCGTGTCGGCGGCTACGGCCGGGGCGATGCGCACGATTTTACCCGTCAGCGGCGCGTCGGACGAGGATTCGAGATAGGCTTGCACATCGTCGCCGACGTGCAAATCGCCGGCATAGCGTTCCGGCACGTCGCCCTTGAACTTCAACGGAGTGATCCGCACGACTTGAAAAGCCTGGTTGCCGACGCGGACGTACTCCCCGGCGTTGATCATCCGTTTCGCGACGATGCCGTCGAACGGCGCGCGCAACATCGTGTCGTTCAATTTTTTCTGCGCTAGGTTGGCGGCCGCGCGGGCGACGTCCAGCATCCGTTTCTGATCGTCCACCTGTTGCTGCGAGGCCATCTCGTGCGCCGCCAGGTCGGCGATGCGCCGGTAATTGGCTTCGGCCGACACCAGGTCCGCCTTGGTCTGCGCCACTTTCAGGGCGTATTCCTCATCGGCCAGCACCGCCAGGGAAGCGCCTTTCTTGACGTGGTCGCCCAGGTCCGCCTTGATCGTCAGCGCCCGGCCGTCCACCTCGCTGGACACGACCGCCTCATCCCAGGCGGCCAGGGTGCCGGTGATCTCCACCCGCCGTTCGATGTTCTGGCTCGCCACCGTGGCGGCGGTCACCGCCAGCGGCGCGTCGGCGGCGGAAACCACGTTCCCGGAGGAACTGGACGAACAGCCGGCCAGAAAAACCAGACCCAAGCCCAACAAGACGATGATGGAACGAACTTTCACCGATGACATTTTTCCCCTCGCAAATCAAATCGGAAAAACCGGTCAGCGTCCGGCCTGCAGCGGCCGGCGCGATTGTTTTACTCCGCCAATGGGCGACCCTCCGGACGGTCGCCATTCAAATGAACGATCAGCCGATCCAACAGATCGACGAATTGATGCTGCAATTCCGGCGACAACACCGACACCAGCGAGGAAAGCCGCCGCAGCCGCGATTGGTCGAGCGCTTCCACAAGCGACATGCCGCGTTCGGTGAGCGTGACGAGCTTGTGGCGGCGGTCGTGAGTCGATTTTTCCCGGACGACGAACCGTTTCTTCACCAGCCGGTCCACCAGGTGACTGGTGGCGGCCCGGGATAGATTGATCCGGCCGGCGACCTCGCTGATCGACCGCGGCCCGTCGTTGCGCAGCATGAACAGGGTGACGATCTGCGGAAAAGTGAGCCAGTGCTTTTGCATCAGCGAGAGGCCCTCGCCGACGTACTGCGCATTCAACAGACGGGTCACTTGCCGGAATCTGTCCCGAACCAGCTCGGCGGCAGGTATTTCAGGTTTTTTTCCCGTCGATCCGCGCGCCGCCATCCGCCCTCCGAAATAGTATCAAGGTTGGAACTATATGAATTTTTTTAATGTTGTCAAAGGATTCCGCGATTTTTTCTTGCTAAACTGTAACCGATTGTTTCCATGGCATTATTTCAAATGCAATTAAGAGGTTTTCGGTGGCGGCGTTCCGGCGAGGCGATTTTTCACTTTTTTCTTCAAATGCCATGCGCCTTTCGCGGCCAGGTCTTATTATTGAACGATAGGGAAAAGGGGACTTAAAGGACCGTCTTTGATGCAAGCCGAACCAGAACGCCGACACCGCCTCGATTCCGCCGATTCCCGCCGGCGCGAGCGAATCCAACATTCGCCCAATTTTCGCGCCGGCATCTGCCAGAACCCCGTTCCGACCACGATGATGGTGCCCGGCAAAACCGCCGAGGTGGCGCGAGACTGGCTGGCCAACGGCAAGCTGCGGGTTCCCCCCGCCCCCCTGCCGGCCGTCTCGCTGACCGGCGAGTCATTCGCGGCGCCGGCGGCGGACGATCCGCGACTGGTCTGGTTCGGGCATTCGACCGTCTTACTGGAGATGGAAGGCCAGCGCCTGCTGTTCGACCCGATCTGGGCCAACCGCAGCTCGCCGGCCCAGTGGGTCGGCCCAGCGCGGTTTCAACCGCCGCCGTTGCCGTTGGAACAATTGCCCGAATTGACGGCCGTCGTGATCTCGCACGACCATTACGACCACCTCGACAAGGACACGATCCGCAATCTGGCCGAGATGCAGCCGCGGGTTCCTTTCCACCTGCCGCTCGGCGTCGGCGCGCATCTCGAAAAATGGGGCATCGACCCGGAACGCGTCCGGGAATCGGATTGGTGGGAAGAAACCGCGACGGCGGACGGCGCATTGCGTCTCATCGCCGCGCCGGCGCGCCATTTTTCGGGCCGGAGCCTGTTCGACCGCAACCGGACCCAATGGGCGTCCTGGATCGTCGCCGGCCGGTCGCATCGCGTCTATTTCGGCGGCGACGGCGGCTATCACCCGGGTTTCGCCGACATCGGCGACCGCTTCGGGCCGTTCGATCTGGCGATGTTGGAAATCGGCGCCCATCATCCCAACTGGGGGCAAATCCACCTGGGACCGGAAAAAGCGCTGCTTGCCCAGCGGGAGTTGCGCAGCCGCTACCTGCTGCCGATTCATTGGGGCACGTTCTGCCTGGCCCTGCATCCCTGGGACGAACCGATCACCCAACTGGTCGCTGGCGCCCGGCAAAACGGCGGCGAACTGCTGACGCCGCGCCTCGGCCAAATCATCGCCTTGAACGAACTGCCCGCGTTCGCCGATTGGTGGACGGAGGTCGACGGCCATGGCGAATGAACCCACCGGCGCGGCTTCGACCTCGCCGGCGATCTACGTCGACGCCGACGGTTGCCCCGTCAAGAATGAAATCTACCGCGCTACGGGCAAGTATCGTCTGACCGTTTACGTGGTCTGCAACTCCTATCTGAACGTGCCCGCCGAAGAGCGGATTCGGCGCGTGGTCGTCGGCCGCGGCGCGGACGTCGCCGACGACTGGATCGCCGAACGGGTCGCCGCCGGCGATATCGTGGTGACGACCGACATCCCGCTCGCCGATCGCTGCATTAAAAAAGGCGCACGGGTGCTCGACGCGCGCGGCCGCGAATTCACGCCCGACTCCATCGGCGCCGCGCTCGCCACTCGCGACCTGATGGAACACCTGCGCTGGATGGGTCTGACCTCGGGCGGGCCGCCGCCGGCCGGAAAAAAAGATCGTTCGCAATTTCTCGCCAAACTGCACGAGGTCATCCAGGCCCAATTGCGCCGGGCGTGATCCGTTTTCCGGACGGCATGATTTGACCGCGCCGGTCGCCCCGCCTATTCTGCCGCAATCCTTTCCATTCGAACCGGGGAGACGGAGATGACACAGGCGCCTGGAGTGAAAAAACCCGCCGGACGGTTCTGGCGTTGGGGGATTCTCGGCACCGCGCAGATTTCGACGGAGATCATCCGGGCGCTGCGCCGTTCCCGCAACGGTATCCTGCGCGCGGTCGCCAGCCGCAACGAATCCAAAGCGCGCGAATGGGCGCGGCGCTACGGCATCCCCCTGGCCTTCGCTTCCTACGACGAAATGCTGCAATCGGGCGAAGTGGATCTGATCTACAACCCGCTGCCCACCAGCCTGCACGCCGAATGGACGATGCGGGCGCTCGAGGCCGGCCTGCCCGTGCTGTGCGAAAAGCCGTTCGCCGCGAACGCCGTCGAAGCGCGCGCGGTCGCCGCCCGCGCCGCCGAGCGGGGTTTGCCGGTGGCCGAGGCATTCATGTACCGCCACCATCCGCAATGGGCGCGCGTCGCCGAACTGGTGGCGAGCGGCGTCATCGGCGAGGTGTCGGCGCTACACGGCCAGTTCACGTTTTTGCTCGACGACCGGACGCAAAACCCGGCCTCGGCCGAAATGGCCGGCGGCGCGTTGCGGGACGTCGGCTGCTACTGCGTGCATTTTTCGCGACTGATCGCGGGGTGCGAGCCGTCGTGGGTCAGCGCCTTCGAAAAACGTTCGTGCGTCGACGATCTGCTGCTGGGTTTGCTGGAGTTTCCGAACGGCGTGTTGTCGCACTTTGAAACCAGCATCGCCAATTTCGAACGGCACCGCGCGGAAATCGCCGGCACCGCGGGCGCCCTGCAACTGCTCAACCCCTGGGTTCCCGGCGATGCCCCGGCCGTGATCCGGCTGTTGCGGCCGGAAGCGAAATCCGAGGAGATCGTGGTGCCCCCGGCGGATTCCTACCGGCTGGAATTGGACGATTTCGCGGCGGTCTGCGCCGGCGAGATCGCGCCGCGCTGGCCGGCGGCCGACGCCGTGGCCAACATGGCGGTGCTCGACGCCCTGTTCGCGTCTGCCCGCGAGCGGCGGGCCGTTTCCCTTCCTTAACCGATTATTCCTATCCGGCGACGATCAGGGCGTCCACGGCGATGGGTCTGCCGTCGACGACGATCAGCGGATTGATGTCGATTTCGGCGATTTCCGGATGCTCGAGCGCCAACCGTCCGACGCCGAGCAGAATGTCGGCCAGAATTTCCCGGTCGACCGCCGGCCGGCCCCGCAACGCGCCGTAAACGTGCCGTAGCTTCAAATCGTCGAGCATGGCCACGGCTTCCGCCCGGTCGAACGGAGCGACGCGGAACGTCACGTCGCGGATCGCCTCGGTGAAAATTCCCCCGGCGCCGAGCATGACGCAGGGGCCGAACCCGGGGAACCGCGTCAGGCCGACGACCAATTCGCGGCCGCCGCACAGCATCTCGGAAACCAGCAGGGGCGCGGCGGGAAATTGCTCGCGGATTTTTTCGGCGGCGTTTTGCACCTCGGCCGCCGACCGCAGATCGAGCCACACCAGGCCCGCCTCGGTTTTGTGCGCGACACCGGGCGGCAATCCCTTGACGGCCACCGGGTAGCCCAACCGATCGGCGATCCGCACGGCGTCGGCAACCTCCGCCGCCAGTTCCTCGCGCGGCAGCGGCACCCCGTATTCCGCGAGCAAGCGCTTCGCCTCGTATTCATTACGCGGAGCGACGGATGCCCGCTCTGTGACCGCCGGCGTCTCGGTCGCGGCCCGGTCCGCGCGCCGCCGCGCGCGGATTTGCGCGGAATCGGCCAGGGCCGCCATCGCGGCGACGGCCCGTTCGGGCGAACTGAACAGCGGCACCCCGTGCTCGCGGAACGTTTCGGCCGCATGGTCGACGCGCAAAAAAGTGGAAGCGACCAGCGGCTTGCCCGTTTGCGCGGGCAAGACCAGCAGGCGATCAAGGTCGAACTCGAGCATCTTCAAAAATTCGGGCGGCGCGCCGCCGGCCAGCGATCCCATGTTGTCGATGATCATTTTCGCGAAGCCGGTGTCCATCATGCCGTGCACCAGAATGCCGTCGATTTCCTCGGCGCCGAAGAGGATTTCCGGCAGGTGTTTGACGAAGCTCTCGCTCTCGATGATGAACGTCAGGTCGACCGGATTCTTCACCGAGGCCGTCGCGACGACGTGCGGCCGCAGCTTCTCCTGCAATTCCGCGCTGAATTCCGTCACCGTCAACCCGGCCTTGTCGCAGGCATCGGCCATCGAGGCGGCGGGACCGCCGGAGTGCGTCAGGATCGCCATCCGCCGGCCGCGCGGCGGCGGCATGTTGGCCAGCGCATGGCCCCAGTCGAACATTTCCTGCACCGACCGCGCCCGCAGAACGCCGGCCTGCGCGAAAATGCCGTCGAACAGGGCGTCGGGGCCGCCGAGCGAGGCGGTGTGAGAGCGCACCGAACGCCGCCCGGCCTCGCTGCCGCCGGCGTAAAGCGCGACGATCGGCTTTTCGCGGGCCACGCGGCGCGCGGTTTCGACGAACTCCCGGCCGCGGTTGATGCCCTCGAGGTACAGCGCGATCGCCTTCGTGTGCGGATCGGCCCCGAGATGATCCAGGCCGTCCACCACGTCGATGTCCAGCGAGTTGCCGACGCTGATCGCCTGGCTGTAACGGATGCCGCGCTCGCGCAGGTAGGCCATCGTTTGCGCGACGTAGGTGCCGCTCTGGCTGATCAACCCCAGGTGACCCGGCTGGTCCAGGTAGGGCGCCACCGTCATGTTCATTTTGGCGTGCGTATTGAGGATGCCGATGCAATTCGGGCCGACGAACCGGATCCCGTGCCGCCGGGTGATTTCCAGCAGCTCTTTTTGCAGCGCCTCGCCGTCCGCGCCGACTTCCGCGAAACCGGCGGTGACGATGACCGCGTAACGCACGCCCCGCTCGCCCAAGGCGTCGAGCAAGGGCAGCGTGATCCGGGACGGCGTCACCAACAGCGCCACCTCCGGCGCCTCGGGCAGGGCTTCCGGACTCGGGTAGGTCGGCCGGCCGAGCACCTGTTTTTCGGTCGGATGCAACAGATAGACCGGTCCGGCGAAGCCGGAGTTGAGCAGACTGAGGGCTTGAATGGCGCCCATCTTGACGATGCTGTTGCTGGCGCCCGCGACGACGACCGACTGCGGATTCATGATCGTCGTCAACGGATTGATTCGCTGTTCCGTCTGATGCACGTTGTACTCCCGCGTTGTCCAACCGCTAAATCATTAATCGCTCGGCATTAACGCAGCAACTGGAACGAGATTCAAGCAGGTTTCCGGGCCAGGTGATTTTGCACCTTCAGGCCGACGAAGGCGGTCAACAGGCAAACCGTCCCGCCCAGCAGCGTATCGATCGGCACCAACCGCCAGGGCCAGAAGCGCAGGAGGGAATAATTGGTCAGGTCATAGGCCCCGTAAACGATCACCCCGTAGAGAATCGCTTTGGCGAGGATTGGTCGGGGTTCGGCCTTTTCGCCGAATCGCGGCAGGACGAAAACCTGAATCCCCAAAGGGATCAGCGCGGCAACCAGGAAAAACGTCCAGCCGATCAAGGCCACCCCATAGGCGTCGCGGCGCGTCAACGTACCGAGCGCCTCGAGGTAAAAATCGCGCATGAACAAGACGAGCCAGAGTATCTCGATCGACAAATAGGTGAGCACGAGAAACAGATACAATTTGATCGCGCGCACGGCATTCCTCCCACGGCTTGATCGATTCGCTGTCTCCCGCGCCTACTATATACTCGGAAAGCGCCTCGCGTCATCCGCCCTCCCCAACCATCCCTCCGATTGCAGGGACCAGGTGCTTCCGCCGTATCGCCGTGTTATGCTTGGGTGTTCATTGCATCCATTGCGAGGAGAAACGATGTCTCGTCCCATGAAAGATACCCCGGCGCGGATGGTGGAAAACGGACGGATGGTCGAGTTCGGACATTTCCGGACGCCGTTTCGGACCCTCAATATCCTGGAAGCCGACATTTTCGGCATCGGCGGGCTGGCCTCCAAGCTGGTCAACCCGTTCCGTCTGAAGGAATGGCAGCATTTCGCCGTGTTCGGCCCCGACCTGCTGCTGACGTTCGTCGTGCTCAACACCCACTACCTGAGCAATTCGTTCTGCTATTTCGTCGACCGGCCTAGCGGCCAAATGACCGAATACCATCGCGACGCGCCGCCCTTCACCGCGCGACTGGCGCGCGAACTGTGGAACGACGAATGCCGTTTTAAGCAGTCGGGATACCGGATCGACGTCCGCAACCGGCTCGAACAGGGACGGCACGAGGCGTCGATCGACATCCGGGGCGCGGGCGGCAAGCCGGGCCTTCAAGCCGACCTCGAAATGCTCGCCGACCTGAACCGTTACCAACCTCTGATCGTCGCGCTGAAACTGGCGCCGAACCGGCCCGCCTATTCGCACAAGATGGCCTGCCCCGTGCGCGGCCGCGTCCGCGTCGGCGATCGCGAGATCACGCTGGACGAAAAGCGCCACCTCGTGCTGATCGACGTGCACAAGGCCTACTATCCCTACCAAATGGCCTGGACCTGGGCGTCGGGCGCGGGTTTCGACGAGCAAGGCCGCGTGGTGGGCTTCAACCTGACCCACAACGTGATCAAGGACGACGAGGAAAACAACGAAAACGGCCTCTGGGTCGGCGACCGGCTGTCGATGTACGCGGCGGCCCGCTTCACTTTCGACCAAGCCAAGGTGACCGCACCCTGGCGGATCGAGACAACCGACGGGCGCTGCAAACTCGACTTTCATCCGGAGGGCGAACGGGCCGGGAAAATCAACCTGGGCGTCGTTTATTCCGATTATCACCAGCCTTTCGGGGTTTTTCGCGGCCAGGCGACCGACGACGAGGGCCGGGTGCACGAAATCCGCGACTACTTCGGCGTCACCGAATTTCATCGCGCGCGGTTCTAGCCGGGTGTTGAAAAACACTCGGCGTGCGATCCAGGGATGGATCGCCATTTTCGGCGACTTCCGTAGTTGCCGAAAATGAAGCGAAATCAAAACCACGCTTCTTATTGAGCGCGGTTGAAAAAGACCAGGACGGCCTTTTTCAGCCGCCTGCCAGATTCGCCGCTCCGTCGCGCTTTTTGCTTGTCATCGACCGCCGGATGTTTAATACTCGACCGGTGCAGCCGTAAGTCCGGTGCGGACCCCCTTCATTTGACTGTCTGATCGTTCGGGCGACCTCTGACGAGGATCAGCCGGGGGGTCTTTTTCTATTATGGAACCAAAAGCGCAATGAACAACCAAGAAAACAAGGGCCTCGCCCGCCCTGACGTGGAGCGCGGCGCTTGCGGCGTCGGCTTCGTGGCGCGGCTGGACGCCTCGCCCCGCCACGAGGTCGTCACCGCCGCCGTCCAAGCCCTGATCAACCTCGAGCACCGCGGCGCGGTCGGCGGCGACAAGTCCACCGGCGACGGCGCCGGCATCCTCCTGCGCCTTCCCGACGCGCTTTATCGCGAGGAATGCGCCCGGACCGGCTTCGCTTTGCCGCCGCGCGGCGATTACGCCACCGGCCTGGTTTTTCTGCCGGTCGATCCGGACGCGGCGGCCCGCGCCGCCGGCAATTATGAGGAAACGGCGCGGCGCGAGGGCTGCGAGGTGCTGGGGTGGCGCGAGGTGCCGGTCGATCCTCGTTCGCTGGGCGATTACGCGCGGCGTACCCAACCGGCGATCCGCCAGATTTTTCTGGCTCGCAACGGCGTGCCGCGCGACGCGTTCGAGCGCAAATTGCTCGTCGTCCGCCGGCTGACGGAAAAGGCCTTTGGGGAGTGGTCGCGCGACGATACGTCCCAGTTCTACGCGCCCAGCCTTTCCAGCCGCTCGATCGTGTACAAAGGCCTGATGACCGGCTCGCAACTGCCGCGCTTTTACCCCGACCTGGTCGATCCGCGGATGGCCAGCCCCTACGCGCTGGTACACCAGCGCTACAGCACCAACACCCTGCCCACCTGGACGCTGGCGCAGCCCTTCCGCTACCTGGCGCACAACGGCGAAATCAATACCCTGCACGGCAACCTAAACCAGATGAAAGCCCGCGAGGCCGACCTTCGTTCGCCCCTTTTCGGCGCGGACCTCGAGCGCCTTCGTCCCGTGCTCGTGCGCGAGGGCAGCGACTCGGCGATTTTCGACAACATGCTGGAACTGCTCGTGCTCGCCGGCCGTTCGCTGCCGCACGCGATCATGATGATGGTTCCCGAGGCCTGGCAGAACGTCGCGCAGATGAGCGCCGACAAACGAGCCTTCTACGAATATCATTCGGCGCTCATGGAACCCTGGGACGGGCCCGCCGCCCTAATGTTCTGCGACGACCGTTACATCGGCGCGACGCTCGACCGCAACGGTCTGCGCCCGGCGCGCTACACCGTGACCACCGACGGGCTCGTGGTCATGGCCTCCGAAACCGGCGTCCTCGAAATCGAACCGGAGCGCATCCTCAGCCGCGGCCAACTGCAGCCCGGCCGGATGTTTTTGGTCGACCTCGAACAAAAGCGGATCGTCCCCGACCAGGAAGTCAAAGCCAAGATCTCCCGCGCCCGGCCCTATCGCCTGTGGCTGAAGCAAAACCGCATCGAGTTGGATGAATTGCCGCGCGCCGCGCTCGAACCGGAACCCGCCGCCGAGCACCTGCGGCGCCTGCACCTCGCCTTCGGTTACTCCGACGAGGAAATCGAAATGATCCTCGCGCCGATGGCCGCGCAAGGGCAGGAACCGATCGGCTCGATGGGCAACGACGCGGCGCTGGCCGTGCTGTCCGAGCGGCCGCAATTGCTGTATGCGTACTTCAAACAGCTCTTCGCCCAGGTCACCAATCCGCCGATCGACCCGCTACGCGAGGAATTCGTCATGTCCCTGATGGGTTGGTTGGGCACGGCCGGCAACCTCCTCGCGGAAGTGCCGGAACACTGCCAGCGTCTGCGGCTGACGCAGCCGATCCTCACGCCCGAGAACGCGACGCGGTTGCGCCAGTGCGATTGGCCGGAGGTGCGGGTTGGCGAGGCGGACATGTTGTTCACCCCCGAAGCCGGTAAGGAGGGGCTGGTCGCCGGGCTGGAGAACCTGTGCCGCCAGGCGGAGGAAGCCATCGCCGGCGGCGCCCGGCTGTTGCTGGTGACCGACCGCCGCCTGAACGCCCTGCGCGCCGCCATTCCCGCGCTGTTGGCGACCTCCAACCTGCACCACCACCTGATCTGGAAAGGCCTGCGCAACCGCGTCGGCCTGATCGTCGAAACCGCCGAGGCTCGCGAGGTGGCCCACCACGCCCTGCTGATCGGCTACGGCGCCAACGCGGTGTGCCCCTACGGCGCGATGGCGACGGTCGCCCGCCTGGCGCGCGAAGGCCTGCTGGAAAACGTCCGCGATCCCGACCGCGCCGTCGAACATTACATCACGGCGCTGAAAAAAGGCCTGCTGAAGACCTTCAGCCGCATGGGCATCTCGACCTTGCGCAGCTATTGCGGCTCGCAATTGTTCGAGGCGGTCGGGCTGGCCGGCGATTTCGTCGATCGGTATTTCCACGGCACCGCGTCGCGCGTCGGCGGCATCCGGCTGGAACACGTCGCGGCCGAAGCGGCGGTCCTGCACCGGCGCGCGTTTCCGCTGAAGGGCGAACCGCCGAAACTGCTGGATGTCGGCGGCCGGGTTCGGCTGCGCGTCGGCGGCGAACGGCATCTCTGGACTCCCGAGGCGATCTGCCACCTGCAACACGCGGTGCGCCACGACGACTACGGCTCGTTCAAAAAATATTCGGCGCTGATTCACGACCGTTCGCTGGGCCTGGCGACCCTGCGCGGACTGTTCCGTTTCAAACCCGGCGCGCCGATCCCCCTCGCCGCAGTCGAACCGGAAACGGAAATCGTCAAGCGGTTCGTCAGCGCCGCCATGTCCTACGGTTCGATCAGCAAGGAGGCGCACGAGAGCATCGCGCTGGCCATGAACCGGTTGGGCGGCAAAAGCAATTCGGGCGAAGGCGGCGAGGACGCCGCGCGCTTCGCGCCGCTGCCCAACGGCGACTCGCTGTGCTCGGCGGTCAAGCAGGTGGCCTCGGGCCGCTTTGGCGTGACCACCGAATACCTGCTGAGCGCCAAGGAACTGCAAATCAAGATCGCCCAGGGCGCCAAGCCGGGCGAAGGCGGGCAATTGCCCGGCCACAAAGTCAGCGTCGAAATCGCGCGGGTGCGACATACGACGCCCGGCGTCACCCTGATTTCGCCGCCGCCGCACCACGACATCTACTCGATCGAGGATCTGGCGCAGCTCATTTACGACCTCAAGTGCGTCAATCCGCTCGCGCGCGTTTCGGTGAAACTGGTTTCCGAGGTCGGCGTCGGCACGGTGGCCACCGGCGTCGCCAAGGCCCGCGCGGACGTCGTGCTGATCGCCGGCCACGACGGCGGCACCGGCGCCTCGCCCCTCACCTCGATCCTGCATGCCGGCACTCCATGGGAGTTGGGGCTCGCCGAAACGCAGCAGGCGCTGCTCGGCAGCGATCTGCGCGACCGCATTCGCATCCAGGTCGACGGCCAACTGAAGACCGGCCGCGATCTCGCGATCGCCGCCTTGATGGGCGCGGAGGAGTTCGGTTTCGGCACCACACTGCTAGTCAGCCTGGGTTGCGTCATGATGCGCAAATGCCATACCGATACCTGCCCGGTCGGCGTGGCGACGCAAAACGAAACGTTGCGATCCCGCTTCGCCGGCAAGCCGGAACACGTGGAGCGGTTTCTGATCTTCATCGCCCGGGAGCTGCGCGAGTACATGGCCGAACTCGGGTTCCGCACCGTGGACGACATGGTGGGCCGCGTCGAATGCCTCGAAACGGCCGACGCGCTCGATCACTGGAAGGTGCGCGGCCTGGATTTCTCGGCCCTGCTGGCCGCGCCCGCAAGCTCGAGCGATCAAGCCCGGCGCTTCCTTCGGGCCGGCGAACGGAGCGGCGACCCGCCGCTGGATGACGAACTGATCGCCCTGGCCGCGCCGGCCCTCGAACAAGGCCGGCCGGTGCGACACGAACTGCCGATCCGCAATGTCCACCGCACCGTCGGCGCGCGGCTCAGCGGCGCCATCGTCAGTCGTTACGGCGCGGCCGGCTTGCCGGAAGAGACGATCCGCGTCCGGTTCACCGGATCGGCGGGCCAGAGCTTCGGCGCGTTCCTGGCGCCGGGTGTCTCGTTCCACCTTTCCGGCGACGCCAACGATTACGTCGGCAAGGGGATGAGCGGCGGCCGGATCGCGATCGCACCCCATCCGGATTCGTCGTTTCCGGCCCACGAAAGCGCCATCGTCGGCAATACCGTGTTGTACGGCGCGACGGGCGGCGAACTGTATCTGGCGGGCGCGGCGGGGACGCGCTTCGCGGTGCGCAACAGCGGCGCGCGAGCGGTGGTGGAAGGCGTGGGCGACCACGCCTGCGAATACATGACCGGCGGCGTGGTCGTCGTGCTGGGCCTGACCGGCTTGAATTTCGCGGCCGGCATGAGCGGCGGCATCGCCTACGTTTTCGACGAAACGCAGCTTTTCGACACCCGTTGCAACCTGGACATGGTCGAGCTGGAAACGGTCTGGCAGCCGCCGGATCAGAAGCTGCTGCGGACCATGCTGGAAAACCACGTCCGCCACACCGGCAGCGTCCGGGCGCAGCGGATGCTCGCCGAGTGGGAGTCGCACCTGCCGCTGTTCGTCAAGGTCATGCCCGTCGATTACCGCCAGGCGCTGGCCCGCATCCGGCTCGAAGAGGAAATCCGCGAGGACGCCGTGTCGGCCACCGAAGAGGTGTTCAATGTCTAAAGCCGATGGTTTTCTGCACTACTCCCGCCAGGATCCGAGCAAAAAGCCGGTCCGCGAACGCCTCGGCTCGTTCGCCGAGTTCGAAGTGCCCCTCGCGCCCGAACGCCTGCACGAGCAAGCGAACCGTTGCATGGATTGCGGCATTCCGTTTTGCCACAATTTCGGCTGCCCCGTCGGCAACCGCATCCCGGAGTGGATCGACGCCGTTTATCGCGGGCGCTGGCGGCGGGCCGCCGACCTGCTGCATTCGACGATCAACTTCCCCGAGATCACCGGCCGGATTTGCCCGGCGCCCTGCGAGGCGGCCTGCACGCTGGCGATCAACCAGCCCGCGGTGACGATCCGCCACCTCGAAATGCAGATCGCCGAACGCGCCTTCCGCGAAGGCTGGCTCGACCCCGAACCCGCCGCCGAGCGCACCGGCGCGAAGGTCGCGGTGATCGGTTCCGGCCCCGCCGGCCTGACGGCGGCCCAGCAATTGGCGCGGGCCGGGCACGATGTCACCCTGTTCGAAAAGAGCGACCGCCTGGGCGGACTGCTGCGTTACGGCGTCCCCGATTTCAAGCTCGACAAAGCGGTGCTCGATCGCCGGCTCGCCCAACTGGCGGGCGAAGGCGTCGTCTTCGAAACCGGCGTCAACGTCGGCGTCGATCTTTCCGCCCACTATCTGCGGCGCGGTTTCCAGGCCATCGTGCTCACCGTCGGCAGCGGGCAACCGCGCGACCTGGCCGTGCCGGGCCGCGATCTGCAGGGCATTTGTTTCGCCCTGCCGTATCTCACCCAGCAGAATCGTCGGAACACCGGCGACGATCTCGCCCCCGAAAGCGTCGTCACCGCCACCGGCAGGCACGTTGTCGTAATCGGCGGCGGCGATACCGGCGCGGATTGCATCGGCACCGCCAACCGGCAGGGCGCCGCCTCGGTTACGCAACTGGAAATTCTGCCCGAACCGCCCGCCGAGCGCCCCGCCGACAATCCCTGGCCGACCTGGCCGCGGATCAAACGCGAATCGTCGTCGCACGAGGAAGGCTGCCGGCGGTTGTGGGGCGTTCAGACCAAGGCGTTTTTCGGCTTCGACGGGTCGCTCGAGGGGCTGCGCGTCGCCCGGGTGGAATGGTCTCCCGATCGGCGTTCCTGCCAGGAGATCCCCGACAGCGAATTCGAGATCCGCGCCGATCTGGTGCTGCTCGCGATGGGCTTTTTGCACGTCGCGCACGAACGGCTCGTCGCCGATCTGTCGCTGGAACTCGACGCGCGCGGCAACCTGCGGGTGGATCGGAACAACCGGACATCCCAACCCGGGGTCTACGCCGCCGGCGATGCCGTGCTGGGCCCCTCCTTGGTCGTCCGGGCGTTCCACGACGGCCGTTTGACCGCCGCCGCGGTCGACCGTTACCTGCGCGGCGAGGATTGACCACCAACGAAAAAAGGCTCGTCCGCCCGAAGGCCAACGAGCCCTGGCCGTCGTAAAACAAATTACCGCAAGCGAATCTGCGCCAATTTCACTTTGCCGTTGTCACCGTCATCGAAATGAATGGAATAGTCGCCGCCGGCGATCGCCGACACCGTTCCCGGATAATATTTCTGGTCGCTCCATTGGGCCAGCACCTTGGTTCCGACCTTCACCTGGGCCGCGGGCGGCACGACATCCTTGGCGATCTGCGCGGGTGTGCAGCATTTCTGATCGCCGTCGTCGAACGCGATATGCCAGCCGCCCTGGCAGGACTTGTCGATTTTACCGTGATACCAGCCGTTGGCGCTCCATTCCGCGTAAACCACATCGCCGACTTTCAACGCCCCCGCCGCGACCGCGTAGCCGGCCGCCAACCCCAACAAGACCACCAAGGAAACGAAGACCATTTTTCTCATTTTCCGCCCCCTTTCGATTAGTGGATGGACGTCTCGGAAAAAAGCAACCGCGCTTTTCTCTTTAAAAAGATACTGACGGATACGGACCGAATTGACCGTACCATGGAAATACTCCTGCCGCCAATCATTAAGCGAGGACATTTTACCGGTGTTGAATAATTCGCTTGCTTATATTTTGTATGCGTATATTATGGATTCATACTTTTATGGACGTTCCCATGAACCAGAACATCATACCAACAGAATGCCCCTATTACTTGATTTCGCGCGTGTCGCTGACCGTCGCCGCCGCTCTGAAAACCGATTTGACGGCCGCCGATCTTGAGCACGTCAAACCGGCCTATCTTGGCGTTTTAATGGCCCTTTGGCTCGAGGAAGGGCTGAAAACCAACGAGTTGGGCCGCCGCTCCGGCCTGGAACCGTCGACCATGACGGGCCTGTTGGACCGGATGGAACGCGACGGTTTTCTGATCCGCCGGGCGGACCCGGAGGATCGGCGGGCTCAGCTCATCGAACTGACCGATCTGGGACGCGGCATCCGCCGGGAGGTCACCGAGGTGGTGACGAAAACCATCGCGCGGATGTTCGCCGGCATTCCGGAAACGGATCTGGCTCATTTGAAAGAAACCCTCCGGGCCGTTTTGGCCAATCAACCGGCGAAAGGAGAATCATGAACACCTGCGCCGCATCGGCCATCGGTTATGCCTGCGCGTACACACCCCTGCCGCTGCTGGACGCCTTCGGCTTCGCCGCGCATCGTTTGCTGCCCATCGGCGACTGGCCGGATCAGGCGGGCCAGCTATTGCACGAAAATCTTTGCCCGCACGTCAAGCGCCTGCTCGATCGCGGACTGGCCGGCGACCTGCCGCCCCTGGCCGGAATGGTTTTCATGGCCAGTTGCGACGCCATGCGCCGCCTGGCGGACGCCTGGAAAAAAGCGCGGCCCGACGATCGGATCGTGCTGGTCGATCTGCCGGTGGCCGCCGACGAGCACTCGATCGCGTTTCTGGCCGCCGAGTTGCGGCGATTGGCGGAAACGTTGGCCGAATGGAGCGGCCGGAGCTTCGATCCGGCGGAACTGAAACGCGGCATCGCGAGCTATAACGAGTTGGCGGCGCTGGCCGAAACGTTGCGCGCCGGATTGCGCGCCGGCACGCTCGCCGGCGGCGCCGCGCGGAATCAGGCCTTGCTTCGTTTGGCGATGACGCGGCCGCGTGATGAAGCCCTGACCGCCTTTCGCCAGGCCGCGGCCGAGGCGCCCGCCCAGGAAACGGCCGCCGGCGCGGTGCCGGTATTGCTGTTCGGCAACGTCCTGCCGGACCCCGAAGCCCTGACCCTGTTCGAATCGTGCGGCGCCCGGGTGATCGCCGACGACGTTTGCACCGGCGGGCGCGCTTTTCACCGGATCGAACCCGGCGACTTCGCCGACGATCTGCATTGGCTGGCCCGCGCACTGCTGACGCGGCCGGCCTGCGCGCGCACGATGGACCCCGCGCGGCCCGGGAAAATCGCCCCCGACCTCGTGCGGGCCGCTCGCGAATGCGGCGCTCGCGGTGTCATCGGGCACGTTCTCAAGTTCTGCGACCCTTACCTGGCGCGCCTGCCCGCGATTCGGGAGGCGCTGCGCGAAGCCGGCCTGCCGCTGCTCCTTCTGGAAGGCGATTGCACGCTGGGCGCCATCGGGCAGCAACGGACCCGGATCGAGGCTTTCGTCGAAATGTTGGGGTGAACTCATGATGCAGGCTTATTTTCAAAATCTCGTCGATGAAATCGAAGCCGCCAGGCAAACCGCGCCGGAGCGCGTCGCGGCGCGAAAAATCTTCGCGCTCGAGGTGGCGCGCCTGGGAACGCGACTGTATTCCGGCGCCGGGCAAGTCGCTTGGTGCGGCGTGACGGCGCCCTTCGACTTACTGAATGCCATGGGCGTGACGTCCTGCTTCGTCGAATTCGTCGGCGCGATGCTTGCCTCGACGGGCCTGATCGGCGAGCAGCTGCAGGCCGCCGAGCAGGCCGGCTATGCCGCCGACACCTGCGGCTATCACCGCGCGGTGATCGGCGCCGCGCTGCAGGGCTTCATGCCGGTGCCCGATTTTCTGATCGCGACCACCAGCCCGTGCAGCGGCGGCCTGGCGACGATCGAAAACCTCGCGCGCCTGTTCAAGAAGGATTTGTTCGTGCTGCAAATCCCGCAGGAAGACACGCCGGCCGCCGTGAATTATCTCGCCGGGCAGCTCCGCCGAATGGTCGAATTCGTGGCGCGGCACACCGGCCGCGCCCTGGACGATGAAAAACTGGAACAATCGTTGGCCGCCACCAACCGGACGCGGGAATCGCTGCTGGAGGTCTACCGCCTGGCGCGGTCCGTCCCTTCGCCGGCATCGTCGAACGACTTGCGCAACTTCGGCATCGTACTACCGCTGTTTCTCGGTACGGCGGGCGGCGAGGCCGCGGCGCGGGCCTATCGGGATGAATTCACCGCTCGCTGCCAAGCGGGAAACGGCGGCGGCCGCGCGGAAAAAATCCGCCTGCTTTGGATCCAGAACCGCGTACAATTCCACAATCCGCTCGAGGCATTGCTCGCCAAGGAATACGGCGCGACCGTCGTCATCGACGAACTCAACAACCTTTACTGGGAGCCGATCGATCCGCGCGATCCGTACCCGGGACTGGCTCGGCGCGCCATCCACATGCCGCTGAACGGGACGGTCGATCACCGGGCCGCTTTGTTGACGGAACTGGCGCTCGAATACCGCGTCGACGGCGCCATCAATCCCTGTCACTGGGGTTGCCGCCAGGGCACCGGGGCGCGCGGCCTGATCGCCGACCGCCTGCGGGAAAGCGGCGTGCCGGTCCTCAATCTCGAGGTGGATTGCGTCGATCCGCGCAATTTCCCGGAAGGCCAGTTGCGAACCCGGCTGGAGGCTTTTCTGGAATTGATCGCCAATCGCCGGCCGGCCGAAACGGCAACCGACACCCGGTGCCGCAAAATCATCGCCGATTCTCCAAAATAATAGCCGTTGTCACCCGCCGGTATTGCTGTTAAATAAAGTCGGTTCGATTGTGTTTCACTAGCTTAAGGTGAGTCCCATGCGTAACACCATCCTCCTGCTGCTCGCTCTCCTCGGCCTGATCCTGATGATTTCCGCCTGCCAATCTGACGACGACGATGCCGCCGCGGACGACGACGTCGCCGCGGACGACGACGACAACGATGACAATGACGACAGCGTCGACGACGATGATGACGATGACGATGACGACAACGATAATGACAACGACGACGACGACAACGACGACAACGACATCGATCCGTGCGATTCGTCCCACGAATGGCTTTACGACCTGACGCCCGGCCAACGGAACATTCCGTTTCCCAACAATTTGTTCACCGTGGCCGATTCCAGTTCGGCGACCGGCCGCCGCGTCGATCTGAGCGGCCAGACCTCGCTGTTTCTCGACGAAATCCTGAAAATTTTCTTTTTCGTCCGTCCGGCTCTGAATCAGATGGAAGGCTTCGGCGTGACCAGCGCGATGCTCGTCCCGACCAACGCCGAACCGGACATGGAAACCTTGCCCGACACGGCCGACCCCGGCGCGGCGGACAGCGTTTTCCTGGTGCGCTACGACGGTGACAAAACGACACCAGAATTCATGCCGCTGGAATTCGAATGGCGACCCGATCAGCAGGTGCTGGCCGCGCTGCCCTATCGGCCGCTGCTGCAGAACTCGACCTATCTCCTGGTCGTCACCGACTCCCTGCTGCCGAGCGACAGCACCTGTTACGCCGCCTCCGACCACTTCCGCTATCTCCGGCGGCTCGAAGCCAATCCGGCGAATCCCGATTACGATTTGCTGGAGCCCACTCGCCAGGAATTCGCGCCGCTCTTCGCCTTTCTGGAGGAACAGGTCGGCGTCTCGCGCGATCGCGTGGTGGACGCGACGCTGTTTTCCACGCAGTGGGTGACGCCCGACCTGGAATCGATCCGCGATCAACTGAAGGTCATCGCCGCGGAAGATCCGCCGACGATCAGCGGGTGGGAACTGCTCGAGGACGGCGCGACCACCGACGGCATCTGGGACGCCACCTACGATACCGTCAATTGGTTCTGGGACGGCCAACTGAAATTCGACGACGACCACGCGCCGCTGCCCAACGGCTACGAAACGATCAAGGCGCGCGTCATCCTGCCCGACCCGACGATCTACCCACAGCCGTGGCCGGCGATCGTTTTCATGCACGGCATCTTTTCCAGCCGCCACGAAACCGACGAAGTCGGCCGGCAATTGGCCTCCTACGGATTCGCCGTATTCGGTTTCGATGCGGTGTACCAGGGCGACCGCGGCCCCGACAGCGTCATCGAGCAGGGACTGAGATTTTTCAACTTCCTTCAACCGCTGAAGTGGCGGGCGAATTTCCAGCAGGATGTTTCCGATGAGATGTGGCTCGGCCACCTGATCCAAAACCTCGCCGACCTGGACCTGGCGCCCCACGCGTCGGGCGGCGACGGCATTCCCGACCTGGATACGACGCGCATCGCCTTCATGGGCCATTCCATGGGAGCCATCCACGGCGGCATCGCGGCGGCCATCGACGATGAAAAGGACGTCTACGTCTTCAATGCCGGCGCGGCCGACTACCGCGACCTCGCGCTGTATTCGCCGAACGGCGAAATGGTGATCAACATCATCGAAACCCTGAGCAATCTTTTCCATTGGGAGCTTTATTCCCAGCTCCTGATGGCCGTCGACCTGCTGCTCATTCCGGTGGAACTGGGCGATCCGATGGCTTATGCCCCCTACGTTTTCGATCACCCACTGGACGGCCTCGAGGACAAACCGCGCCGCATCCTGCACCAGATGGCCGCCTACGACGCGACCTTGGGGTCGGTTTCCAGCGGCCGGTTGTGCACCTTGTTCAACCTGACGCAACTCGAACCCGTGGTCTGGCGCCTCCCCGACGTGCCCCTCGGACAAACGCCGTTTTTCGGTCCGGCCGTTTACCAGTACGACACCGACATCCACGAGCTTTGGTACGACGTGCCCGAGACGCATCTCCAGGCCGGGCATTACCTGTCCACCTGGCGCGATAACGACGAACCGGAGATCATCGACCCCTACAGCCGATAGTCGACCGAACGCGCGATAAGGCAGCCGACATGCGAATTCCACTGCGGCGTTTGCTTCTCTGCTTCTGTCTGGCGACGATTCTTCTCGCCTGTCAGCCGGCTGACGATTCCGACGATGGGAAAAATGACGCCGCGACCGGCGACGATGACGACAACGACGACAATGATGATAACGACGACAATGACGACAACGACAGCTGCGAATCGACGCACGCCTTCGCTTTCGATTTGACGCCGGCGCGGTTCAACATCCCCTTCCCCTCCGATGTATTCACCAAGACCGACTCGACCTCGACGACCGGCCGGCGAGTCGTGCTGGGCGAAGACTCCAACCAATTCCTGAGCGAGCTGTTGGGGATTCTGCCGTGGGTTCGGACCGCGCTGAACCGAATGGAAGGCTTCGGCGTCACCGCCGCGGTGATGCTGCCGGTCGACGCGCCGCCCCAACCGGGCCTCTTGCCCGACACCGCCGAGCCGGGATCGTCGGATAGCGTTTTTCTCGTCAAATACGACCCGAGCGGCGGCACTCCGGAGTATGCGCCCCTGCTCTTCGACTGGCGCGACCACCCGGTGTCCCTGGCGGCGCGGCCTTATTTGGCGCTGTTGCAAAACACCACGTATCTCCTGGTGGTCACCGACGCACTACGGCCGCGGGACGGCGCCTGTTATCGACCGACCGATCATTTTCGCTATGTGCGCCGCGCCGACGCCGATCCGACAAATCCGGAATACGATCTGCTGGAGCCCTATCGCCAACGGTTCGCGCCGTACTTTGATTTTCTCGAGAATCAAGTCGGCGTCGCCCGGAATCGCCTCGTGGCCGCGACGTTTTTCACGACCCAGAACCTGACGCCCGATCTGGAATCGATGCGCGATCAGTTGAAGGAACTGGCCGCCGCCGATCCCCCCGAAATCACCCAATGGGAATACCTGAGCGGCGGCACGAACCTCGACTCGCGCTGGGACGGAACCTACGACACCGTCAATTGGCGCTGGGACGGCGTGATCAAGCACGACGCCGACCGCCGACCCCTGCCCAACGGGTACGAAGCCATCAAGCTGCGCGTCCTGCTGCCCGATCCGGCGCGGTTCCCGCAGCCGTGGTCCGTCGCCGTGATGATGCACGGCATGCTCGCCTGCCGCGACGACGCCGACGCCTACGGCGAGGCGCTGGCGGAATATGGGTATGCGGTGGTCGGTTTCGACCTGGTCTTCCACGGCGTGCGGGGGCCGGAGAGCGACGTGCTGCGCCTGCTCGAATTCTTCAACTTCATGGAGCCGCTGAAGTGGCGGGCCAATTTCCTGCAGGACGTCGCCGACATCATGTGGGCCGGCCATCTGGTGGAAAACCTGGCCGACCTGGATCTCGCGCCGTACGCCACCGGCGGCGACGGCATCCCCGATTTCGACACCTCGCGCGTCGTTTTCATCGGCCATTCGCTCGGCAGCATTCACGGTGCGATCGACGCCGCCGTCGACGACCGGAAACAAGCCTACCTGTTCGACGCCGGGGCGGCCGATTACCGCGCGCTCGCGGAGAAATCGCCGATCGGCCAGGTGGTGTTGCAGATCGTCGACCTGCTCGGACAGTTGCAGCAAAACGATTTGTCCTCGCAGGTGCAGACCGGCATCGATCTGTATCTGCCGGTGATCGAAGCCGGCGATTCCATGGCCTACGCGCCGTACGTTTTCGAGCATCCGCTGGCGGGCCTGGCCGAAAAACCGCGGCAGATCTTCCAGCAGATGTCGTCCTACGACCTGGGCTTGGGCGGCACGGCCAACGGCCGGCTGAGCACCGTACTGGGGTTGACGGAGTTGGCGCCGTACGTCTGGCGCATTCCCGACACTCCGCTCGGGCAGATGCCCTTTTACGGCTCGGCCGTCTATCAATTCGACAGCCTCATTCACGGCATGTGGTGGGGGCTTCCCGAGACGCACGCGCAGGCCGGCCACTTTCTGGCCACCTGGCGCGATACCGGCGTCGGTGAGATCGTTCCGCCGGAAGAATAATGACCCGGCGCGCGCCTACTTTTTCGGATAGCCGATCGTCTGGGCCAGGATGATTTTCTGGCCGGGGCGCAGCTTCATCGCCTTGGCCAGCGCCTCGCGGTCGATCGCGCCGCGCACCACGACGGCCAGGCCTTGCGAGGCGCTGAACAGATACGCGTTTTCGGCGATGAACCCGGCGTCGGCGGCGGAGTAAAGGATTTTATCCCCATCGTCGCCGCTCATTTTCGCGAAATCCGCGACGTAAATCAGGTTGACCGGCGCGTCCTTCACGAACGGCTGCATCCCGGTGGCCGCGCGCAGGTCGTTCGCCAGCACCAGTTTCAACTGATTGGCCCCGGCGTCGTACAGGTAGAGCCCGTCGGCCCGCGCCACATAGAGGCCGATTTCCTGGCCATTGCGCGCCGAGGGTGCCGTGCGACCGCCGGTGTCGGGACGATTGATGCCGTCGGCCGCCCACAAAAGATTCGACAGGATTTGATCGTCGAGCGGCGTTGCCGCGAATTCCCGCGTCGTATGCCGTTCTTTCAGCACCTGCATCAGCGGCCGGCCGCCGTCGGTTTGAGGCGCCGGAAGTTGAATCGTCTTTCCGGCCTCGCCCGCGGACACCGTCAACGGGCAAACCAAGAGTAAGGACAAAATCGCCGGTAAAATGACCAGCCACCCTTGATTCATCGCGCACCTCCATAGGCCAATGGATTGTTTTGCCGTCGGCGGCAGGATCGGATTAGAGGAATACCCGACCCTCGCCGCGGTAGGTCTTGGCCGTATCCACGATTTCCGTCCCGCGAACCAGAAAAAATTCGTTGAAGCGCTCGGCCAATTCGCCGGCCTTCGCATGTTGAAAAAATACCGGGTCGCCCAATTCCAACCGCGGCGCTTCCGCCGGCACAACCAGCGGCGTCTGCACTTCGCCCGCGCCCTCCAGCGACAGGTAGCGCAAGCCTTCCGGATAAACCGGCCGCGGCAGGCGATCCTCGCCCGCCGGCCCCGACGCCACATAGCCGCCGCCCTGACAGGTGACCAAATCCGACGCCGGCCGGCGGACGACCTGGAGCGCGAAAAACGCCGCCGGTGCGAACGAAACCCGCCGGTAATGGTGGAACAGCGCCGGCGCGTAAAACGCCGAACCCACCGTCGCCTCGGTGAGGCACGGATCGGCCAGCGTCTCGGGCAGGCTGCCGCTGCCCCCGCCGTTCACGATGACCGGGTTCAAACCGGCCTCCCGCAAAGCGGCGACGATTCGCGCCCGCCGCTGTTCCAGTTCGCGGAGCGAGGCCGTCTTGAAAAGCCGCGTCGCGAGGTTCTTCGCGGGCTGCCCGGGCACCGCGTCATTGGGCCCGGCGATGTGCGCCTCGTAACCCATGACCGCGTCGATGACGACGTGCGAAAGAATTTTCGCGGCCGCCGCGACGGCCAGCGCCTGTTCGGGAGTGCGAATCGGGCTGCGGCGCGGGCCGATGTGCCAGACCGAGCCCAGCGGACGATACGACACATCAATTTCCAGACAGGCCGGCAATTGCACGCGGGCGCGGCGACCGGCCGTTTCCAGTATTTCGAGGTGTTCGAGGCAGTCGATCATAACCCGCGCCTGTCCGCCGCGACGGGTCAGCGCGACCAGCGCCTCGAGATCGGCCGGCTGCACGGTCGGATAGGCGATGATGAAATCGTCGAAGCCCTGTTCCGCCAGCCAGGCGGTCTCCCGAGCCGAATAGGTCATCACGCCGCGGTAGGCGGGGCCGCCCGTTTCCAGAATTTTCCGCATCAGCGCCGGACAACGCAGGGATTTCGAATGAACGCGGATCGTCTTCCGATGCCGGTTCGCCAATTCGGCGACGTAGGCGACGTTGCGTTCGAAAGCGTCCAGATCGACGAATGCCGCCGGCAATGTCCGGCCGCGCAGCGCTTCGCGGTAGCGCGCAAATTGATCGGAGACGGACAACATATTAAGTCCCTAAATTGTCGAATCTACGACGCCGAAATGGCCGCCAGTCCGGCTTCCCGGCGAAGCCGTTCGACGTCGAGTTCCTTGATCCAAACGATCAAATTCGCCCAGACGGCGTGAAATCCGTAGCCACCGTCGGTCATTTCCCGGATCGCTTCCTCCTTGGTCCAACCTTGAACCGCCAGCCGATAGACGGCAACCAGAGCGCCCGTGCGATCCGCCCCATGTTGGCAATGCACTAGGATTGGGGTTTTCGCGGTATCGACGGCGATCTTG
Source organism: Myxococcales bacterium (assembly GCA_012517325.1). Classification (NCBI taxonomy): domain Bacteria; kingdom Pseudomonadati; phylum Myxococcota; class Myxococcia; order Myxococcales; species Myxococcales bacterium. The sequence goes on from JAAYVF010000079.1 coordinate 39,167, forward strand.
AGAAACCGCACCGCGTCGGCCTCGGTCAGGCCCCAGGCCGTCGTGGGAATGGCTTCGACCGCCAACCCGGTGTCGGCCAGTATGTCGGCGTCGGAGTGGAACGAACGTAAATTGACGACGGTTTTGATGCCGAGTTTCTTCAACTCCCGCATACCCGCGGCGCCGGGTTGGGCGCTGCGATAGAGAGTCGGCGAAACCTGAAAGAGGTTCGGCACATCCGGGGTTACGACCGGTTGCGCCCAGTTCGTCGGACGGGAAGCCGACGCCGCACCGATGCCCAGTGCCGCGCTGAGCAGCACCAGAAAAAGGAAAAACCATCGCCCTCGGTGTCGATCGAACGTGTTTCTCATTTATTATTCAAACCGGCCTCAGCAGCCGCAGCCTCCTACCTCGCCATAGTCATCGTCGTCGCCGTGATGATGCGGCGAAGCGTCGTCGTCATTGTCGTCATCGTCGTCGTCATCCGCGCCACCGCCGGCCGCGGCCGGTTGGCCGATCAACGACAGGTTGCCGGCGTCATCGACACTCCGCACCGCGAACCACAAGCCCGTGCCGGTGAGCGGCACCGTCACTTCCACTTCCTCGCCGCCCGCCGCCGGTTCCGGCAGCATCCCCGCCGCGATCGAGTCGGCTTGCGCGAAATTCGCGGCCCCTTGCAGATCCGCCGCCGCGCCGGCGTAACGAATCTCATAGCCCGCCGGGGTGCCGCACCGCCAGTCATCGCCCGGCGAGGTGAAGGTCAGTTTATACCCGTCGGCCGTCTTTTCCACCGTCAAATCCGTGACCGGCGAAGGCGGCTGCGTATCGATGCCGTAGGTGCCGGTGTTGCGTTCGTCGTGGCTGGTCGTCCACCAATCGCTGGCGTTGCCGTCCGCCGTGCAGGCCTCGCCGACGGAACGCCAGCCGAACAGCGAGCCTTCGAGGGTGGTCTGATAGACCTCGAACAAGCCGTCACCGTCCGCATCGCCCACCGTCGGCCCGGAAGCCGCCCATTGGTTGGTGAACTTCGGCCAGGTCGGCGGCTGCACGCCCGTCGCGTCCACCGCGTCGACCGTGAAGCCGCCCGTGCCGCTGATCGCCTCGGGCAGACCGTCGCCCGACAGGTCGGCCGTCGCCGGATTGATGTACCAGTTGCAATCGTGCTGTTTGTAGACGAAAAGCGGGTGCTGCCAATCGGTCACCGCCCAGGCGACGAGCGTCGGCTGAAGCAGCGAAATCCAATTGTCGATCATGTCCAGGATGCTGGACACCGGGAGGATGTAATCGAGCCGGCCGTCGGCGGTCAGGCTGGAAAACGCGCCGTGCGCCAAGGCGTTGAAGCCGCCCGCGCTGATCAGCGTCTTGACGGTGGGCTGTCCGTCCGCGACTTCGATCATCTGCGGGAACCAGATCGAGGAGCCGATGCCGATGTAGGTTTTGCCGTCCTGGTGCGCCAGCGCCGGCGTGGAGGTGATGCCGATAGTGAGCGGCGGCAGCGGCAGGGCGTCGCTGATCGGACCGAACATCTTGACCGGGAAACCGGGAATGAATGGCGAGCCGGAAACGTTGTTGTTGCCGTCGTGGTAGACCGCGTAAAAGCGCGTCCCCTTCAGGTTGAGCAAGCCGTCCTCGCAAACCTCGGAAGTGCCGATGAGGATGGCGGGGTATCCGGCGATGTCCGGATCGTCCGATTGCGGATCGAGAATGCCGACCGCGGGGGTGGTGATCACCTGAGGCGCGTAGCTCTCGTCCTCGCGCTGGCAGACCTTGTCGGCCGGCACGGCCCCTGCTTCCGCCTTGCAAAAGACCGGGAATCCGGGCTGCGGATCGGCCAGACCGTCTTGGTCGGCGTCGACCGGTTTCCAGACGTAGACCCGGCCGTCGTAATTTCCCGCGATGATTTCCTTCAAGCCGTCGCCGTCGAGATCGGCCAGCACGGGCGAACCGAGAAAGCCGCGGCCGTGGCCGAACGTCTCGGAACTGGTGTTGTCCGGCATCGCGGCGGCCACCGGAAACCCGGCGAGCAGCGGCGCCGGTTCGTTCAAATCGTTCAGGTGCTTCATCCCTTGCCGGTAAATCGCCAGCACCGCGCCGCCGTTGGTCGTGACGACGATGTACGGCTCGCCGTCGCCGAACAGATCGGCCACCGCCGGATGGCTGAGCGTGGTGTCGGCCGCCCGCTCCAGGCCGTTGTAGGACTCGACATCCACCGGGAACCCGTCCATGACCTGGTAGGCTTCGGTGGCCTGGTCGTACTTCAGCACCAGGACGCCGTCGGAGCTCGAAGCGGTGATGATCTCCAGCCGGCCGTCCGTGTCGCCGTCGAGGTCGTACAAGGTGACCGCCGACCGGCCCGACGCGCCGAGCGGCAGCGGGAAGCCGGGCAGCAGGCCCAGGTCGGCGTTCCGATCGCGATGCAGCGCGATGGTGCGGCGATCCTCGCCGGAGACGACGCCCTTGCCCGCCAGGTTGTAACCGGCGACCAGGCGCATGGTTACGGTGAAGTCGAAAGATTCCTGCGGCGGCTGGGTGATCGCTTCAGGCGGCAGCAGGCCGGTGACGTCCAGTTGCGTCAGCACGCCGTCGATCGGCGCCTGGCCGTTGCCGTCGGCGACGGTCACGAATTCCTCGTCCAACGGCTCCTTGCCGGGAGCGACCTGCAATTGCCATTGGAACGAGCGGTCGCGCGCGTAGAGGTAACCCGCCACGTCGATTTGCGGCCTGGCGACGGGATCGACCAGCGAGAACCAGGCCGGCTGCCGGAATTTCACCTCGGGCGGAATGCGTGCCGGATCGCCGGTTGCCGGATCGCCGAGCATGGCCACCGCCTTGAGCGCGTTGGGACGGCCGTAGCCGAAGTGCGCGTCCCAGCCGGGTTGGCAACCGCCGCCGGTCCAGGTCAGGCAATACTCCTTGATGTCGTCGGCGCTCATCGTGATGATCTGCTTCACCTCATTGGCCGAAAGCTCGATGCCCAGGTCCAGCGCCCGCGAGTAAATCAGGCCGACCAGTCCGGCGGTGTTGCCGGCGGCTTCCGAGGAACAGGCGCCCGACGAGGCGGCGAGGTGAACGTGCTCGCCCCACATCGTGCAATAGGTTTCGGTGAAGCCGAAGATCTGCATCGGCAGGAAATCCAGGAACTCGATCGGCGGAATGGGGAAGATCGCCTTGATGTTCAGGACATCATCGAAGGCGCCGGGATAGGCGTGGTAGTAGCTGTCCTCGTCGCTGGCCACGCCGACGAGCGTCATCCCGCCCTCCGAAATTTCGGTCAATTGCCGGTTGATTTCGTCGGACTGATTGAGTGATTCGGAGGCGAACACCGCCACGCGGGCGCCCAGGTCGAATGAGTACTGGATGCCGGCGGCGAGCAGGTTCGCTTCGGTCAACACCGAATCGGAGACGCGGATCGGCAGGATCGTGCAAAAGGGGCAAAAGCCCGGTTTGTCGTCGTTGCCGTTGTTGCCGATGCCCGCCGCGTCGCGCGCGCGAGCCTCGCCGTGAGTGCCTTCGGGAAAATCGTCGACGCCGAAAGGACGATTGACGTTGCGCAAAAAGTCCCAGCCGCAGATATCGTCGATCAGGCCGTTGCCGTCGCCGTCGATCTGGTCCTCGAACTCGGCGAACAGGTCCTCGATCGTCACCAGGCGGCCCAGGTCCGCGAACCGCGCGTCGGCGTCGTAGTCGCGCACGCTGAATTTGCCGTCACCGTTGCAGTCCCAGGCGTCCGGCGTACAGGGTAGATTGCCGTTTTTCGGCTCGTTCAGTTCGCCGCGATTGAGGAAATAGTTCTCTTCCAGTTCCGCGTAATTGTATTGTCGGATGCCGTCGTCCACCACCGCGATGATCACGTCCGGCCGCCCGCCGGTGATCTTCCAGGCCTCGGTGGCGCTCATGCCGGGAATGGTTTCCGGTTTGTTGACGTCGGTTCCTTCCGGATCGACGACGTTGTAGCCGGGCAGTACATTGGCGTTGACGAAGGCGTCGACGAAATCGAACGGATCGGTCGGATCCCAGTTCAGCAGAATGTCCATGTCGTTGGGAATGTTGAGCACGAACACCTCGCCCCACGGGAATTCGCCGTCGAACGGCGAACCGCCCGTGCTTTCCAGCGCCGTGGTGAGATGCAGTACGAGCCGCCGGGCGAAGGGCCAGAGCTGATTGTTTTCGCTCGGCGTCAGGATCAGCGTGTCGTCGGCCAGGGTCGTGGTTTCAAACGAGAAGTCGACCGCCACTTGCCTGGTTTCATCCGCTTCGTAGGTGACGTAGACGGAAGACTCGGTGACCGTCGCCGGATCGAGGCTCAGGTCGAAAACCAGCCGCATCGGGTTGACCGTCAGGTTCTGAAACAGATCGAGGCGGGGCGCCTGATCGATCAACGACAACGCCAACGCCTCGCCGCCGAAAACCGCGACGAATACCGCGGCCACCAGAAGTACGCCGATTTTGCGCATGGGTCTCTCCCGTTTGTCGTGAAAGAACGAACCGAGATGGATTGGCTAAAGGTGTGTCGGATTGTAACGGGTTTTGAAGGCGCAATCAAATGTCGGCCGGGAAAAGGTCGCGACGGCTCAACTCCCGGCGACTTTTTCCAATTCGGCGATGGTCCGTTCGAGCAAGGCGACCGCTTCGGCCAGCGTGGTTTCGTCCAGCGAGAACTTCACGCCTGCCGTGGCAAACAACTGCGGCAACGAAACCGTGCCGCCCAGCGAAAGCGCCTTGAGGTAATCGGTCAACGCCTGTTGCGGATTTTGCAACGCGCGGCCGAAAACCTGCACGGCGCCGAGTTCCGCAATGCCGTACTCGATGTAATAGAACGGCACGGTATGGATGTGCAGCTTCCGCTGCCAGCCGGTTTCCCGAGCCGCCTCCAGGCCGCTCCAATCCACGCCGCGCATGTATTGGTCCCACAGTTCCGCCCAGGCGCGGTCGCAATTTTTCGGCTCGGCGGCCTCGTCCGGATGCTCGTAAACCCAATGCTGGAAGGAGTCCACCACCGACATGTAGGGCCAGAACAACAGGATGCCTTCCAGCGCAACGATCCGCGCGCGGGCCGCGTCCTTGGGCGAATAGAAGCCGCCGGGCTGTTCGTCCAGGTGCATCCCGGCCAGCAGTTCCATCGACATCGAGGCCACCTCGTCGAATTCCATCGGCACCCAGCGCTGTTGGAACCAGGGCAGCCGGTAAGTCTCGAAATAGTGGAAGGCGTGCCCGCCCTCGTGAAGGATCGTCTGCACGTCGTCGTGGACGCCAACCGCGTTCATGAAAATGTACGGCAGGCGCCGCAGGTCCAACCCGGTGCAAAAGCCGCCCGGCGACTTGCCCTTGCGATTGTCCAGGTCGAGCGTCTTTTCGCGCCGCATCGTCGCGAAATACGCGCCCAGGCGCGGGTCGACCGCGGTGAACGTCGCTTGCGTCTTGTTTTCGAACTCGGTCGCCGTCGCGAAGGGTTTGAGCGGCGCGCGGCCGAGCGGATCGACGTCCAAATCCCAGGGACGCAGCCGGTCGACGCCCAATCGCTGCCGCCGTTTTTCATAGATGCGCTGGGCGGCCGGGACGACGACCCGGCGAATATTTTCGTGAAAGCGTTTGACGTCCGCGGGCGTGTAGTCGAACCGCATCATGTCCTGCCAGCGATAAGCGCGGTAATCGGCGAACCCGGCGTTGCTCGCCAGTTGGCGGCGCAATTGGAGAAACTGTCCCCACAGGTTGCCGATGGCCGCGCGATCCTGCTGCCAGCGCTGCATGGCCAAGCGCCACGCCTGTTCGCGGCGGTCGCGGTCGGTCTGCTGGTAAACCGGGTCCAATTCGGAAATGGTCGTTTCCTTCCCTTCCCACTGGACCGTCTGTGCGCCGAGGATCTTGTTGTATTCGTTGTTGAGTTTTTCCTGATCGACCAGCAGCGGCAGGTTGGCCGACCGGAACAACTCGGCCTGGGCGCGCATTTTTCTCAGGGGCAGTTCGAAGCCGGCGGGGCACAAACCGCTCGCCAGCAGGCGGGCGCGCAGATTCTGCTGGCGCTGTTCGGCCGGCGTGCGGACCTGTTCGTAAAAGTCGGTATAGCGCTTCTCCGCCGCCGCGTCGGCCGTGTCGGCCGACATGTCCAGGTACAGCCGGTTTTCAATTTCGCTCAGCAGCGCGGCGACGCTGGTCCAGTCGGTCAGCCACTTGGCAACCGTCTCGGCGGTGAGCGGCGCCCGGTCCAGGGCGTCGAAATAGACCGCGATTTTTTCCCACGGCCAGGTCAGCGCCGCGTCGGAATTCGCGGGAAACGCGGCGAAGGGATCGGCGTCCGGCGCGGCGGCGGACAACGTCCACGCGGCCGAGCCGGCCAGCAACGAAACCAGGAACGCCAGGACCAGGAATCTGCGCTTCATGACGACCCCTTATTGTTTGGGAGGCCTAATCTATCGCTTTGTCACCGCCCGCACAACTTCCCGCCGCGCCGCGACAATCGGAACGGCGACTCGGCGGATCAGTAGCGCCACGGCAGACGGCGCGCGTCGAGACGAACCGGAAGCTGTCGTGGCAGCGGCGCCCGCGCAGCGTCGTTTTCCCAAAGATCATCGGTGCCGAAAATGTACTGCGCCCAATCGGGCGTGCCGGCAAAATCGATGGGCAGCGTATCGGCGATGCAGGAGGTGTCGGGAGCCGTCAGCGGATCGCGCAGGAAATTGGCCATGATCGTCATGCCGCAGGTGGAAACATTGTCGTCCGCGGATACCCAGGAATCGTCAATGACCCCGTGCGCCGAATAGGGGAATTTCAGGTAAAGCTGATGCGGGCCGGCGAGCGCTTCGCCGAGCGGGGCGGCCGTTTCGCGGGGGGTCGCGCCGTCCACGTCGCCCTGCAACATGAGCACGGGGATGCTCGTTTGCGGCAGTTCGCGCGCTAGCGGCTCGTCGTAACGCGGCCACTTTTGGTAAAGTTCGTATTCGTCCAGGCTCGGCATCACTCCAAAGAGCATTTCGTTGTCCAGGTCCGTAATGTATTGCTCAATATCGACGTCCGCGAACTCCGGGCCCCAAAATTGATCGGACATCCCGATATTCATGTTGAGCACTTGCGAAAACCATCCGCCCGTCATGCCGAGCAGATCGCCGTTGCCGCTGAACGGGTTGTAAAACAGGTAGACGATCGCCGCCATGTCGGCCGGCTCGCAGCGGTCCAGCCGGTAGATCAGCGCCGGCGCGGCGGCATTGAGCGGGCTGTACCAGGCCAGCCAGCCCAGCAAATAGGACAAGGTGTAGCGATCCATGCCCAGTTCGGCGCAATGGCCGCCTTCCAGCTTCGCATAGAGCTGTTCCAGCATTCCCCAAGGGTACGCTCCCATCTTCCCGGAGCAAAATTTGTCCGCGGCGCAGAGTTGCAAGAGGCGTTTGCCGTTTTCGTTGTACGCCGGATAAAACTTCAACGCCGGCTCGCTGAGCGCGTGAATGCTGTCGACGATCGCGCCATCGGCCTGATCGGGATGCAACAGCAGATAGCGTTGCGTCAGGTAGGTGCCGTAGGAGGCGCCCCAGACCAGAACCTTTTTCCCCTCTTCCCGCGTGGCGTCGATGAATGCCGCCAGATCGTGCGCCGCGTTGCGCGTCGAGTAGCCTTGCAGCGCGTCGCCGAGATTTTCGTTCAACCAGGCGACGCAGTCGTCGTATTCGTCGAGGTAAATGTAAGCGCCGCCTTCGCTGTCCGCGGCTTCCTGTTCCGGGCAGGTCAACGGGCTGGAATAACCCACGCCGCGGTGATCGATCGTGTAGAGGTCGAATTCCGGAACGAGCGCGCGGAGATCTTTCATCAGCGGGGCAAAGGTCATCATTCCCGAAGCGCCCGGACCGCCCTGCAGCAACCAAAGCTGCCCCTGGCTTTCGCCTGCCGCCGGCCAGCGTTTGGCGGCGACCGTGATCGTCCGGCCGTCGGGATTTTCCCAGAAAAGCGGCACCTGGGCCTCGCCGCATTGCGCCAGACCGTCGTCGGCGCCCTCCTCCAGCGAGCAGGCCGACCAGGCGATGGTCAACGGCGCTTCGCCGGTATCGTCATCGGCGTCGTCATCGTTCGAACCGGCGGCGTCATCATCGTCGTCGTCACTTTGACAGGTTGCGCCGATCATCAGGATTGCCGTCAGAAAAAGGATGAATCGACAAAGGAAGATCCGTGGCATCGAACGACTCCTGGTGCTTGATCGAGAAGCGGACGAAGGCGCCGGGTCAGTTGTCCAAATCCAACAGATGCCCGAAACGATTCTTCTTGGTCCGCAAATACCGCTCATTATCCGGCAACACGGGTTCTTCGATCGGCACGCGTTCGCTTACCCGGATGCCGAAGCGCTGCATCTGCTCCACTTTTTCCGGGTTGTTCGTCAACAGACGCACGCTTTTCACCCCGAGCTTTTTCAGCATTGCCGCCGGCACTTCGTAATCGCGTTCGTCGGGCTTGAATCCCAGGGCCGTGTTGGCGTCGAGGGTATCGAGGCCCTGATCCTGCAGCACGTAAGCGCGCAGTTTGTTGACCAATCCGATGCCGCGGCCCTCGGCCTGATGGTAGAGGACGATGCCGCGCCCTTGCCGTTCGATGCGCTACAGGGCCTCGTGCAATTGCGGGCCGCAATCGCAGCGCCGGCTACCGAGCGAATCGCCGGTCAGGCAAGCCGAGTGAACGCGCACCAGCATTTCCTCGCCGTCGCCGATTTCCCCTTTGAGCACGACGATATGGTCCTTGCCATCCTTGTTGTTGACAAAACCGATGATCCGAAAATCGCCGAACCGCGAAGGGAACTCGGCAACCGCCGCCACCTTGACGCAGAGGCGTTCCAGGCATTGCTCGCAAGCCATGCCCAGCGGACAACGGCGCAACGAATCCAGATCGTCGGCAATCACGCTTTCAATGGGATCTTGTCGGGTTTGCATGTTCCACCCGTCGTCGTTTCATTGTTTTCAACGTTGCGGTCACCTGGCCGGATTTTACGGTGCCCCCCGGGAAGAATCAAGCAGGCCGCAACACCCAGAATTTCCCCTTGACAAGCGCGGTGTGGGCTTGTATTTATATGCACCTTTTATGTATAATTATTCAGAAGGGACCACCGGACAAAAATGAACACCAAACGGCTCCGCCTGGACCGCATCGCCTCGGCGACCCGCAACGCCGGGTTGGCCTGGGAAATCACCGTCGGCGACGAGCTCGTCGCCCGGGAGGGGCATGTCGTCGCCGTGCGCATCCTGAACAACAAATACACCTACAACACAGTGGAAGACGTGACGGGCCGGATGCTGCCGCTGCGGCAGGGCGACTTGCTAGCCGGCGTGCTGGGTTCGCGCCGGGCCTTGCGCGGGTACGCCGGCGTCGTGCCGTCGCAAATCCGGGTGGGCGACGTGCTGCACGTGCTCAACCTCGGCGGCGTGCTGGGCACCTGCACCGCCGCCAATCCCGAGCTGGGGCCACCTTTCGACGCCGAGGTGCTGGGCGCGGTCCTGGCGTTTCCGCGCTACGGCGACCGCGTCGGGGTGCCGGCCCATATCATGCACAAGGCGATTCAGCACAGCCCGACTCTGACCGCCCGCCGGCCGGTCGTTTACATTTCCGGCACCTGCATGAACAGCGGCAAGACCCTCGCGGCCTCGGAGATCATCCGCCGCCTGACGCATCGCGGCCTCAAGGTCGCGGGATGCAAAATGACCGGCGTCAGCCTGATGCGCGACACCCTCGGCATGCAGGACGCCGGCGCGTTCGCGGTGGCCAGTTTCAACGAAGCCGGCCTGGCCAGCACGCGCGACGCCGAGGTCGTCCCGGTGGCCAAAGGCCTTTTGAATCATCTGGCCGCCCTCGCCCCCGACGTGATCGTCGCGGAATTGGGCGACGGGATCCTCGGCGAGTACGGCGTGGCCGACCTGCTGCGCGACGCCGAACTGATGTCCCTCGCCTGCTGCCACGTGCTGTGCGCGCCCGATCCCGTGGCGGCGTTCGGCGCCCACCATTTGTTCGCCAACGAATTCCGGCTGCCGCTGCACGTGATCGCCGGCCCGGTAACCGACAATGCCGTCGGCCGCGATTACATCGAAAAGGCGCTCGGCCTGCCGGCGCACAACGCCCGCTACGACATCGACGGTCTGGCCGGCGTGGTGATCGACCGCTTGGATGCATGGGAGGATCGCGGATGAGTAATTCGCCGTTGCGGGTGGCGGTGATCGGCGCGGCCGGGCTGGTCGGCGGCGAACTGCTGCGGCTGCTCGCGCAACATCCGCGCGTCGGCGAGATCATCGCCGTTTCCACCAGTCATGCCGGCAAAATGGCCGCCGATGTTCATCCGGCCCTGCTGCACCTTCCCCCGATCCGCCTTGAGAAGCAGGCAGCCGAAGAGACGGCCGCCCTCGCCGACGTAATTTTCTGCGCCATGGCGCACGGCGACAGCCAGCGAGTGATGCCGGTCCTGATGAACGGCCGCGCCCGCTGCATCGTCGACCTCGGGGCCGATTTCCGCCTGCGCGACCCGGACGTCTACCGCCGCTATTACGGCGAACACCAGTGTCCCGAGCGGCAAGCCGAGTTCGTCTACGGTTTGCCGGAAACCGATTCGGCGGCGATCCGGTCGGCGCGCTGCATCGCCAATCCCGGTTGTTTCGCCACGGCGGCGCAATTGCTTCTTATGCCCCTGGCCAAGGCCGGTCTCGCCGCGTCACCGCTCGCCGTCTTCGCCGTGACCGGCTCCTCGGGCGGCGGCGCGACGCCGAAGCGTTCCACCCACCATCCGTTTCGCTCCGACAATCTGTTCGCCTACAAAATGCTGGCCCATCAGCACGAGGCCGAAATCGACCAGACGCTATCCGCGATCGCCGGCCGACCGCAACGAGTCCGGCTGCTGGCGCATTCCGGGCCCTTCGTCCGCGGCATTCACGCCACCGCGTACCTGGCCGACGAGGCGCTGGCGGCCGTCGATCTGTCGGCCCTTTACCGCGAGTTCTACCGCTCCTGTCCCTTCGTGTCGGTGTACGACCGCGCACCGGAAGTGGCCGAGGTGGCGGCGACCAACTTTACTCATTTGCACGTGGCGCAGCGCGGCCCCGAGGTCGAATTGCTGCTGGTCCTTGACAATCTGGTCAAAGGCGCGGCGGGACAGGCGGTGCAAAACATGAATCTGGCGCTGGGCTTTCCGGAAACCGAGGGCCTGATGCAGCCGGGAGCGTATCCATGCTGAACCGCCGGCCGGAATTGCCCGTCTACCACGTGCAGCCGCTCACCGTGGTCAAAGGCCGCGGCGTTACCGTCTACGACGAAGCCGGCGTCGAATACCTCGATCTGTACGGCGGTCACGCAGTGGCGGCCAGCGGCCATTGCCACCAGCGCGTCGTGCGGGCGATCGTCGCGCAGGCGGAACAACTTTTGTTTTATTCGAACGCGGTCCAGATGCCCGTCCGGCGCGAGTTGTGCGGCAAATTGCTCGACTTCGCCGGCGGTCGATTCACGGCTGTCTTTTTAACCAACAGCGGCGCGGAGGCCAATGAGGCGGCGTTGACGATCGCCCGCCTGGCGACCGGCCGCCGCAAAATCGCCTCGGTGACCGGCGGTTTTCACGGCCGCAGCCTGTTGACGCTTTCGCTCTCCGGCCTCGAACGCTACCGGGCCCTGACGAGCGTCGCCGGCGAACCGCTTTTTGCCCATGGCGTCGTGCTTCCGTTCGGCGACGTTCGCGCGGCGCGCGAAACCATCGACGATTCCTTCGCCGCGATCATCGTCGAGCCGGTCCAGGGCCTGGCCGGTTGTCTGCCGCTTCCCGCCGACTATCTGGCCGCCTTGCGCGAAATCGCCGACCGTACCGGCGCCCGCTTGATTTTCGACGAGGTGCAATGCGGCATCGGACGGACCGGCGCCTTTTTCGCGGCCGAGCACACCGGCGTTTGGCCCGACCTGATCTCGCTGGCCAAGGGACTGGCCGCCGGGTTCCCCATCGGCGCGACGCTCGTCGCCGAACACTTGCTGCCGGCGCTCAACGCCGGCGACCTGGGCACGACCTTCGGCGGCGGCCCGCTGGCCTGCGCGGCCGCGCTGGCCAATCTCGCGGCGATCGAAGAAGAACAAATGATCGCCAACGCGCGGGAGGTCGGCGCCTACCTGATCGCCCGCCTGACGGAAATTCGCGGCGTCGCGCGCGTGCAAGGCCGCGGCCTGATGATCGGCGCGGTACTCGACCGGCCGGCGTCCGCCGTCGCATCACGCCTGCTGCAGGAACATCGCATCCTCGCGGGGACAAGTGCGGTCCCCGAGGTGCTTCGCCTTTTACCGCCGCTCAATTTGCGGCGCGAGCACGCGGACCGCTTTTGCGCGGCTCTGTCCGCCGTTTTGGAGAAGCCATGAAGACCAACGGTTCGATTCAGACCATCAAACGGATCGCATCCTATCAGCGTTATTACCGAAACAAGACGTTCGTGTTGAAGATCGGCGGCGCGGTGCTGGCCGATGCCAAGTCGCTGGACGGCGTGGCCGGGCAATGCCAAGTGCTCGCCGATCTCGGCTTCCGGATGGTGCTGGTGCACGGCGGCGGCCCGCAGCTCAGCGCATGGACACGTCGCCTGGGGGTCGAGCCGGTGATCATCGACGGGCGCCGCGTCACCGACGACACCTCGTTGGAAGCCCTGAAAATGGTGCTGGCGGGCCAACTGAACACGGATCTGGTCTCCGCCCTGCGCCGGGTCGGCCTGTCGCCGGTGGGCCTGACCGGCCTGGACGGCGCCACCGTGCTGGCGCATCGCCGCCCGCCGGTGAATATCCCGACGGCCGACGGCGCCGATCGGCTGGTCGACTTCGGCCACGTCGGCGATATCGAGGCCGTGAACGGCGCGCTCCTGGAAACACTGCTGGAAGCGGGGTTCATCCCCGTGATCGGCTGCCTGGCCGCCGATGAAAAAGGCCGGCCGCTGAACGTCAACGCCGACCGTTTCGCCGAGGCCGTCGCCGTCGCGCTGCAGGCGAAAAAGCTGATCTTCCTCACCGATCAACCGGGTATTTTGCGCGATCCCCGCGACCCGTCCACCCTGGTGCCGTTCGCCGACGCCGCCGACATTCAGACGCTGCAAAGCGAGGGCGTGTTGTCGGGCGGCATGCGGCTGAAAGCGGAAGCGTGCCTTCGCGCGGCGGCGGGTGGCGTCAAGCGGACGCACATCATCGACGGCGGGCTCGCCGATTCCCTGCTGCTGGAACTGTTCACCGGCGAGGGTTGCGGCACGATGATCGTCAGCGAAAAAGAAAAACAGGTCTATCAGGAGACGGAACTTGTCTGATCCCTTGTCCTACCTGGCCCGGCTGTTGGCCGTTTCCGGCGTCACCGGCCAGGAATCGGTCATTCTGGAGACGACCGCCGCGCTCTGCCGCGAGCTGGGCTTGTCGCCCGAGACGCACCCGGACGGTCTCATTCTGCGCGTTGCCGGCGCGCCGGGTGAACCCACCCTGGCCTTTTGCTCGCACCTGGACACCGTACCGGCGGGCGACGACTGGACCGTGCCGTCGCAGGCGGGCCTGATTCAAAACGACACCGCCTACGGACGCGGAGCGGTCGACGCCCGCGCCTCGTGTTTGGCGATCCTGCTGGCCCTCGCCCGGGCCGCCGCGAACCCCCACCGTCGCGGCAATCTTCTGGGGCTGCTTTCGATCGGCGAGGAAGGCTTCGATCCCTCGCTGCCGCGCCTATTGAAATTTGCCGGCGGCATCGACGCCGCGGTCGTCGGCGAGCCGACGCGCATGAACATCGCCAACGCCCAGCGTGGCTTGCTGGTCCTCGAACTGCATTCCACCGGCGTGCAGGGGCACGCGGCGCGGGTAGAGGGGAAAAACGCCATCCTGGCGCTGGCCGCCGATCTGCTGGCGGTGCGGCAACTGGCGTTCCCGAAGCACCGCAACCGTTTGGGTCCGGTCCGGATCACCCCGACGCGGATCGCCGGCGGCATCGCCGACAACGCCGCGCCGCCGACGGCGACCGTGCTGCTGGACGTGCGCACGACACCGCCCTATTCGCCCGAGGATATCGTGGCGATCGTGCAAAACGCTGTGCAATCCGAGGTGCGCGTGCTATCCGATCAATGGATCCCCTGCGAAACGCCCGACGATCACCCCCTGGTGCTCGGCGCGTTGCGGGCCCTGCCGCAGGCGTCGATTTTCGCTTCCGACGCCACCAGCGATTGGGTCTTTCTGGCACAGCGGGGTATTCCGGCGATCAAGCTCGGCCCGGGCAATCCGGCGTTTTCCCACGCACCCGACGAGCGGATCACGCGGATCGAACTGGAAGAAGGAATCGCCGGTTACCTCCGCTTGGCGGAGCAGTGGCCGGCGGCGCACGAAACCACGTGGGAGGTGGACCATGCCGGAACATGAACGCCGACGCCAGCAAATCATGGCCTTGATCGCGACGGAACCCGTCGCCACGCAGGGTCAACTCGTGCAACTTTTGCGCCGCCAGGGCATCGTCTGCACCCAGGCCTCGGTGTCGCGCGACATCAAGGAATTGGGCTTGATCAAGCAAGGCGGCCGTTACGCCAAGGCGTCTGCCGTGGCCGCGCCGCGCGAACTATCCGCCGAGGTTCTGCCGCGGGTTCGCGCCGTGCTCCCGGCCGGCGACGCCCTGGTCGTCATCAAAACCAATCCCGGCGAGGCGAGCCTGGTGGCGATCGCCGTCGACGCGGCGAATTGGCCTTCGGTCGTCGGCACCGTCGCCGGCGACGACACCGTTTTCGTGGCCTGCCCCGGCCATCCTGGACAAAAGAAAACCATCCGCCGCTTGCAGGCCGCTCTGGCCGCCAATGCCGGCGGCGAGCGGAAAGGAACCCGGCAATGAAAGACACCAGCATTAAAAAGGTCGTGCTCGCCTATTCGGGCGGCCTCGACACCTCGATCATCCTGCATTGGCTGAAGGAACATTACGACTGTCGGATCATCGCCTACACGGCCGATGTCGGTCAGGGCGACGGCGAACTGGCCGGACTGCGCGAACGGGCGCTGGCCGCGGGCGCGGACGGCTTCGTTTGCGATGACCTGCGTGAGGAATTGTGCGCCGACTACCTGTTTCCGATGATGCAAGCCGGCGCGCTGTACGAAGAACGCTACCTGCTCGGCACCAGCATCGCCCGGCCGCTCATCGCCAAGCACATGATGGAGACGGTCGAACGCGAGGGCGCGGACGCGGTCGCACACGGCTGCACCGGCAAGGGCAACGACCAGGTGCGCTTCGAGCTGACCTTCAAGGCCTTCAACCCGAAAATCAAGATTATCGCGCCGTGGCGACTGTGGGACATCCGCAGCCGCGAGGACGCCATCGCCTATGCCCGCCGGCATGGCATCGAATTAACGATCGACGAAAACAAGATCTACAGCCACGACCGCAACCTCTGGCACCTGTCCAGCGAAGGCGGCGAGCTCGAAGACCCCTGGCAGGCGCCGTCGGCGAAGGTTTTTGAAATGACCAAATCGCCGCTGGAAGCGCCGGATCAAGGGCGAGAGATCATCCTCGGCTTTGAAAGCGGCGTTCCGAAATCGGTCGACGGCGAGCGGTTGTCGCCGGCCACGCTGCTGGCGCGGCTCAACGAAATCGCCGCCGAGCACGGCATCGGCCGGGTGGACATCGTCGAAAACCGCCTGGTCGGCATGAAATCGCGCGGCGTTTACGAAACGCCCGGCGGCACGGTGCTCTACGCCGCGCACCACGAGTTGGAGAGCCTGGTGCTCGACGCCGAAACCATGCACTTCAAGGAACAGCTCGCGCCGAAATACGCCGAACTGGTTTACAACGGCCGTTACTTTACCCCGCTGCGCGAGGCGTTGGACGCCTTCGTGCGCGAAACGCAGCACAACGTCACCGGCGAGGTGCGGCTGCTGCTGTACAAGGGCGGCGTCCACGTGCTGGGCCGCCGTTCGCCCTACTCGCTCTACCGCGAGGATTTTGCTACCTTCGGGCATGACGACGTGTACGATCAGAGCGACGCGGAAGGTTTCATCAATCTGTTCGGACTCTCGATCATGGTCCGCACGATGATCGAGATGGAAGGCAGCGACCGGTTGGCCGGTTACCGGGCGCCCAATTATTCCAAATTCAAGAGGGACTGAATGACGCTCTACCGCGGCCGGGTGAACGGCGAATACGGCGGGCTGATGAACGCGATCAACCGCTCCTTGCCGGTGGACATCCGGCTGCTCCCGTACGACGTGCTGACCAACCGCGCCTGGGCGGCCGAATTGCAGCGCCTGGGCGTTCTCACCGCGGACGAATTCACCGCCCTCGCGGCGGCGCTGAACCGGATTCTGGTCATGTACCAGGAAGGAGCTTTCGCCGACCTGCCCGCCGACGAGGACGTGCACACCCTCGTGGAACGCCTTTTGACCGAACAACTCGGCCCGACCGGGGCGAAAATCCATACCGGTCGAAGCCGCAACGATCAGGTGGTCACGGACGTGCGGTTGATGGCCGTCGATTGCCTGACGGAATTGCTGAACGAACTGCGCGAGCTGATCGCCCTGACCGCTCACCTGGCCACGACGCACGCCGAGACGTTATTCGCGGGGACGACGCATCTGCAACCCGCGCAACCGATCACTCTCGGCTTCTATTTTCTGTCGCTCGCCTTCGCGCTGCGCCGCGACCACGAACGGCTGGCGGACGCCCGGACGCGGACCGATCGCTGTCCCCTGGGCTCCGGCGCCTTGGCTGGATCGGCCTTCGCGGTCGACCGCGCGGCCCTGGCCGAGGCCCTGGGCTTCGCCGGCGTTTCTCCCAACGCCCTGGACGCGATCTCCGACCGCGATTTCGTCCAGGAGATCGCCGGCGCGATCGCCATCCTGGGTTCGCACCTGTCGCGCTATGCCGAACAATTCGTCCTCTGGGCGCAACCCGATTTCGGCTTCATCCGCTTTGCCGACGACTGGTCCACCGGCTCGTCGATGATGCCGCAGAAACGCAACCCCGACGCCATGGAACTGGTGCGGGCCAAGGCCGCCCGCTGCCTCGGCAATACCGTCACCCTCCTGACCCTGACCAAAGGCCTGGCACCTTCCTACTCGAAGGATTTGCAGGAAGACAAAGCAGCGCTGTTTGATTCGCTGGATACCGCGCTCCTGACGGTCCAGGTTTTCCGGCAAGCGCTACAAACCGCCATCTTCAACGAGGACCGCTTACGTGGCTCGCTGACATTCGATTTGCTGGCGACCGAAATCGCCGATGCCCTGACCCGCGCGGGCCTCCCGTTCAGGCAAGCGCACGAACGCGTCGGCGAATTTTTCCGGCGGCTCGACGCCGAAAACCGCACCGCGTCGAGTCTGACCGACACGGAATGGCACGCCACCTTCCCCGAATTGCCCGATTCGTCCGTCGCGCGCGATTTCGCGGCCGCGGTCGAACGGCGACAGGTGCTCGGCGGCGCGGCGCCGGCGGAGGTGCGGCGGCAATGCCGCGAATTGCAGCGGTGGTTGGAAGATTTTAAAAAGTCCTCCCCGATCGGCAGGGAATGAAAACCGTCGACCCAGCGCCGCACTGCGGTCCGGTCGGTCGGTTCGGACTTCTTGCGACGGCCGCTCGGATCGGCGTATAATTCCTTCCAGTCAGATCCACCATTTTTCCCGATTCATCCGATGATTTACTGGGAAATTTTCTCTCATCCGTTACGGTGGGCCGGCTAACAAAACGATGATTCGGCCGGATACGCGATCAGGAGCCAAAGCGTGTTTTATTCTGTCACATCGCCGCCGGCCGACTCGACCTTCCCGGGAAATCCCCGGTCCCGGCGACATCGTTGGCGCCAACTCCCCTCCTGGAAAAAAGGGGTTCTCCTGCTCCTGGATTCCGCCCTCGTCCTCGGCGGGTTGGTTCAGTACGGTGTCGATAATCCGCTGTTGACCGTCCCGGCGTTGGCGACGGTCTATCTTTACAATCGCGGCGGTTTGTCCGGGCGGGGAATTTTTTCGGCAATTTTTTATTGGCTGTTGTTGCTCAATGCTTTCGATGAAACGATTTTCATCCTGCCTTTCGTCCTTCGCGAGGCGCCGTTCTGGGGAACCGTCGCGACCCTCGCCGGGCCGCTTTTTCTTGCCGGATTGGTCATCCGCTATTTTTCGTTCATCAAGCCGTACCGGATCGCTTTGACGACTTCGCTGGTCGCCACCGCCCTGCTCAGCATGCACCTCGGATCCTCCCACGACGCCGACACGACGAAACCCGCCCTGGCCAACCGGGCGATCCGCGTTTTGGCGCAATGGCCCGACGATCGGACGCAAGGCCCGCGCAAGATTCTGGTCGATTCGAAACGCAACATCCTTTATCTCAGCAATCGATTCGGGCTCGGCACACCGTCGATCCGCATCGCCACGCCCGTCACCTTGTACCGCTACGACCTAGCAGCCGGGACAACGACTCCGTATTCCATGACCGGCGGCGAGGCGATCGGCATGGCGCTCGATGACGCCTCGGGCGATCTGGTCGTTTCCCTCGCGCGAACAAAAGCAAATCAGGCCCATGGCAAGTTTCCCGTCCGCGAATTGGCGGTGATCGACGAAACGGGCGGGATCGTTCACCGGGTCAACCTCCCCAGCGATCAAGGCGGCTACTACGATTACCTCGCCATCGTCGACGGCCGGGTTTTCCTTCTTTCCGACAATTTATTCCTCGAAACGGATCTGGCGCTGAAGAACATCCGGTTCGATCCGCGCCATGATTTGGGCCTGCCTTTCTGTTCTCGGCTGACGGGGGCCGACAGCGATCAAGGCAACGTCTTCTTCACGGCCGTCAATCCGCCGATCAAAGGGCGTTTGGGCGGCAACAATATCCAGTCGTTGTCCCTCCCCGCCCTGAAGCAACAAGCGGCGCTCAAGGACAATTGGACCGGCTATTGGAACGTCGCGCTCGATCCGGACCACCGCCTGATCGCCGTACTCAACAACAGCCTTTTCGAACGGGCGCAAGTCAGTCTTTATTCGCTCGACCTTCGCCCGTTGAAGCAAATCCCCCTACCGGGCGTTGTCCGGGCCTTCGCCGTCGATTTTCGGCGCGGCCGAATCTTTACCGCCGATTTCGCCACGGGGAAAATCGCCGTCTTCGCTCTCGACACGGGAAAGCAACTGACCGCCGTCGACCTGGGAGTCGTCGTTCGCGCCATGGCCGTCGGTCCTTCCGGCGAGGTTTATCTCGGCACCAAAGTAGGGTTATATCGTTTGGATCCGGATCTTCTGCTATCGTCCGCCGGCGGGAAGCGACCAGCGGATCAAACCGTGGGCGACGAAACCGGACGGCCCGACGAGAGAGGGGAGTGACAAAGATGCACGTGCTGCTGGTCCGGCCATTGAAAGAGGCCGACTTTCATTATCTCTGCCCGGATATCGGACTGGGTTACCTATCCACGGCTTTGAAACGCCAGGGACACACCGTGGAGTTGCTCGACCTGCAATTGGCCCTGTTCCGGCGGCAAGTCACCGCGAAGAGCGCCATCGACCTCTTGCTGCAAAAGCAGGCGGATGTCATCGGGTTCAAGGCTTTGAATCTGGAACTGCCATTCGCCCGGGCGGCGGCCGCGGCGCTCAAGGCGCAACGGCCGGAGCGCAAACTGATCGTCGGCGGTCCGGCTTCCAGCGGATTGCAGGACCAAATTTTCAAGCATCTGCCGGCGGTCGACTTTGCGTTTCGCGGCGAAGCCGAGATCGGGTTTCCCGCCTTGTTGGCGAACCTGGAACCGGGCGGCCGCTACGAGGACATCCCGGGCCTGATCTGGCGGGAAAACGGCCAGGTCAGACAGAATCCGCAAATTTTCACGGAGGATCTCGATTCCCTCGGGCCCATCGATTGGGAACTGCTGAATCCGCCCGCCTATCCGACCGATTGGAGCGGCGGCGACACGAAATTCCCGATCATGGCCACCCGCGGTTGCCCTTATACCTGCAACTATTGCCAGGGCCATACGATCTGCGGCCGCAAGTTCCGCACCCGATCGGTCGAAGCGGTCATCGACGAAATTCAATTTTTACAACGGCGCTTCGGCCTGACCAGCTTTTCGATCGCAGACGACAATTTCACCTTCAATCGCGAATACAGCGTCCGCTTCGCCGAAACCCTGCTCTCCCGAAACATCAAGTTGAAGTGGCATTGTCACAACGCCTTGCGGGTCGAAACCCTCGATGTCGAACTGATGCGCCTCTTTGAAAAGGCCGGCTGCTATTACGCCCGCGTGGCCATCGAATCCGGATCGCAGCGCGTGCTGGACCTGATGAACCGCCGTTCCAATCTGGAACGGATCAAGGAAATCATCACCCAGATCGCGGCAAATACCCACATCCGCATGATGGCCTTTTTCATTCTGGGATACCCGGGCGAAACCGTCGAAGAGGCAAAAATGTCGATCGACCTGGCCTGCCGGCTACCGCTGGATCGCGCGGGCTTTTTCAATTTCACTCCCTTGCCGGGCACCGTCATTTACCAGCGCCTGCAGGCCGAAGGCCTGCTGGAAAATTTCGACATCGAGAAAAACGCCTTGAACGTCAAGCCGCTGGTGGCCTTCTCGCATTCGCCCCGCACGTTGCACTGGCTGAAGCTCAAAGGGCTATTGCGGTTTTACCTGAGGCCGCGGGTGATCAAGGGACTGCTCGCGGATATCGAATCGTTCGAACACTTTCGGCGGTTGCTGCAAAGGGTCACCAGCGTGGTTTTCGGGCGCTAGGACGCGCGATCGCCCGCGCCCGCCTACCGGTGCCAGGTCTTGCCGAGTTCGTAGCTGAGCAATTGGCGGCCGAGCGCGCTTTTAGCCTTAAATTCGCGGTAGCTGCGCAAACCCGACACTTCCCGCCAAAGATGCCCCGGCGTGAAATAAAACCGCCGGTAAGCGGATTTCAGGTGGTGGACCAACCGCGTCAACGGCACTTCCGTTTCCCAAATCCGCACCTGGAAATGCGGCGTCGGGGCCAGCGTGTATTCCCGGTATGGATCCTTTTTCATGGCGCCGTTCGAGAGCGCGTCCTGGAACAACCGCGTGCCGGGATAGAGCATCACCGGCATGAACATCGCGTAATTCGACCGCAACTGGAGGGCGAAGTCGATGGTCCGGCGGATTTGTTGTTCGGTTTCATGCGGAAAGCCGAGCATGAAATAGGCCTGGGTGCATAGCCCGTGGCGTTTCGCCTGGGCGACCGCCTGGATGACCTTGTCCAGATCGATCCGTCGATCCATGGCTTGCAGAATTTCCGGGTTGGCGCTCTCGACGCCGATATTGACTCGATTGCATCCCGCGGCGGCAAGCAGGCCGAAAAATTCCTCGTCGGTGTTGTCGCCGCGGATGCGTGTCGAAAATTGCAGGGGCAGTTTACGGTCCGCCAGCCGGCGGCAGATTTCCTTGGCCCGCTCCAGGTCGACATTGAACGTGCCGTCCCACAGATGGACGCCGCCAAAACCCTGCGCGGCGATCTGTTCGAATTCCGCCACCACGTTTTCCGGAGAACGGGCGCGATAGCCTTTTTCCGCCAGGTCGCCGCAATAACGACACAAGTAAGGACAACCGCGCGAGGTGATCATCGAGGTTTCCATGCCTTGCGGATTCACCGCGCAGTGATAATAGCGATAGCGGACCGGCGAACGATCGGGGAAGGCATACCGGTCGATATTGGCCAATCTGGGCAGCGGTGCGACGAATACCGACTCGTTTCTTTCATCGCGATAAATCAATCCCTCGACCTCAGCGAAGGATCGCTTTCCGGCTAGCGCCTCACACAGGTTCAAAATCGGGAATTCCCCGTCGCCGGAAATGAGAAAATCAATTTCATGATGGGAGAGCGTCTCTTCCGGATAGAGGTCGATGTGCGGCCCGCCGAGCGCGATCTTGGTGTCGGGTTGGATCGATTTGATCAGCCGCGCGCTGAACAAAACATCATAAAAGAGAAACGTATAAGCCGTCAGGCAAGCGATTTGCGGCCGGAATTCGCGGATCCGCTCCGCAATTTTCTTTGCGCCATGATCCGGTGCGTTGGCATCGATAAACAGGACATCATGTCCGGCACTGCGCAAACTGGCCGCCAGATAGAGCAATCCCAGCGGCGGCAGGAAGCTGACGTGTACGTAAGCCGTTGAGACCGGCATTTCCGCGGCGTGCCTGGTTTGCGGATTGAAAAGCAAAACGCGCATCGTTCAGTCTCTTTCGCAGCGACGAAAAGATATATCTGATCTATAAATGTTCTATTTCCCGCTGCCTCAATCGGGTGATTATGGCAACTTTTGCACCACAGGGAAAGCTTAATTGACAGCGGAAAGGCGCGCGAGCCCGAGGCGAAGTATCGAGGAATGTCGTTGCTCTCGCTCCTGGAATCTGTCAAACTGCTTAATTGTTCTCACATAGCAGAGGAAATCAATCATTTCGGCGGATCCAGTGATACGAACCCGGGCCATGGCCGTTCTTCGCGGCACGCTTTTCCGTCACCTTTTCCGCTTTGATGTTCTCGACGGCATTTTCATCGTCGGAATCTACGTGCTCGGTTCCTACATGGTCATTGATGTTCCGGTGGATGTTCTCATTTTCGCCGCCTTTTACGCGCTGACGTCATCGCCCCGGCTCGGGTTTCGCCGCTTCGTCTATGCCGTTCTGATTTACGGTCTGGCCACACTGACTTTTTCCGGCATCGCTTTCTACTTTTTCGGCAAATTCACGGCGCCCAACCTATATTTACGGCTGTTTCATCAAGTCGGTTCGCGCTTTCTCTTTCTTACCTGGCTGCCTTATCTATTGATCCTTTCACGAACCCCGATGGAAGACCGATCGGCGCGCGATCGTTGGCTTTTCAATTTCGGCATTCTCTTCTTCAAGCTTTCGATTTACGCCGGTTTGATCATGGCCGGTTTGAGCAACTTCGGCGGTTTGATCGACTATCATATTATTCTGCTCTTGGCGGCGATTCCCTGCCTGGCGCCCACGATTCTACGCGCGGATCCGCCGACCGCCGAAGCGCCTCCGCCCTTCTCGATTCGCCAGCTCGCCCGAAAGCGCGAAACCATCCTGGCTTTGTCGGCCGCTTTGGTTACGATCGCTTTATTGGTCGGCCTTTCTCCAACGACTCCGGGCTTTTTCGCCGACACCTCGACTTTTCTGCTGCCCGGCAAAGCCGCCGATTTTTCGCCGTCACCGTTTCGCTCCGCCACCGGGCATTATTACCGGCCGGAATACCTGGCCCGCTCGAATGGCTGCGGGGTTCGCGCTTGCCACCCCAGTGTGCTCGGCGAATGGACGCTTTCGAAACATCGCTTCAGCACCGGCCCCGATTATCAACAGATGCTCGAAGAGGTCGTCCGCGAATGCGGCGCACCGGCGGCGAGGGTCTGCGCCGCCTGCCACGATCCAATTTCATTGCTCGCCGGCCAGGTGGATTACGGCCGATCCTTCGATTCGCCGGAAGGTTTGCGCGAGGGCATTTCCTGCCTCGTTTGCCATTCCCTTTTCGCGGTGGGCACTCGGCCGGCAAACGGGGCGTTGGAATTTCGCTTTCCCGAATATTTTTACCTGAGCCCGCTCAGCCTACTGGCGATGGTCGCGGTCGCCGACGAACATCGGCTCGATTTCGCGGCGGCCGGTTATCGCGACGACCGTCTTTGCGTCGCCTGTCATCGCATTCAACCCTTGGCCGGCGAAGAATGGCGAAAACTCGACAAATGGTTGCTCGCGCCGATCCATGGACAACCGGACATGCATCCCGAGTGCCGCGGCGAAAAAGGTTGCCTGGATTGCCACATGCCCAAGAGCAGCGATGCGGAACGGCCCGGGCCTTCCTTGGCCGATCATCGCTTTCTGGTGAAAACAGCCGTGTCGGATGATCAAACGCCGGCCGCCACGCCGGGGCAAACGCCATGAACACGCCGCGGGAAGCATCTCGCCGATCCGGGTGGAAGACCTCCCTCGGTATTTCACTGTTTTTCCTCGTCGTGGCGACCGGCTATTACAACTCGGTTTCCCAATCCTGGAACGCGTATTTTCAATTCAACTTGTTTTTCCACCCGGCGATCGCCTTGATCGGCGCCGCGGTTTTCATTTTTTCGCTCTATCAGCGATTGCGCCGCGCGGTCCCCGGCCTGAACTACAACCTCTTCATCGCTTTCGTCCTGATCGTTTTTGTTTCGCTGGCCCGCTCGTTCACGCTCAAATACCTGCCGATCAAGCAAAGCAACCTCATCGCCGGCTGGATTTCCATCGCGCTGTTGGTGCTGGGCATCTATTTCTTCCGCAAGTTGATTCCGCTGATTCGCGGGTTGGCGGGCGATTGGCGTTCATGGCTCGCCATCGCCTGTCTGTTGCTTTGGGGCTTATCACTCCTGCTCGGCCTCCTCTTGTTGATCGTACAAGGCGGCCGCGACGCCGTGGTGTTGTTCGCCTTCCACCGTTTCGCCGGGCTACTGACGGTCGTCATCAGTCTGCTGGTCGCGATACCGGCCGGCGCCCTGACCGCGCGCCGCCGCGCCACCGCTTTGGGAATTCTGGGCGGTGGTGTCATTTTCGGGTCGCTCTGGCTGACGGTGAACGGAATCGGCAACCTGCTGCACCCGGTGCCGGAACTTCCCGCCGTCGACTTTTCACTTTCCACCATCCCGTACGAAAAAAGGCCGGTCGAGGAGCGGGACTTGCCGCCCAAACCGATCGATTACGCCTGGGTCGCCATCAGCCAGAGTTGCGGTCAAACGGCCGATTGCCATCCGCGGTTGTTGACGGATCAAGCCGCGTCGATCCACAACACCAACCTGCGGACCCATCATTTGCAGAAGAACCTCGACATGCTGGCGACGGAGATCGGCGGCAACAACCAATACATCTGCATGGGTTGCCACGCGCCGGTCGCGATGTTCCGCGACGCCGGCTCGCTCGCTTCCTTTACCGAAAAGGACAGCATTTCCTGCGTTTTCTGCCATAGCATCGCCGCGGTTCGACAAGGTTCCGATCCGCGCAAATCGAGTTATACGCTGGCGTTGCCGGCCAGGCATTTGGATCTTTTCAGGGAAGCCGAACGAAACGGCGGCCAGTTAAACCGATGGACCCGCTGGATGGTGAATATCAACATCGGCGCCCATGCCCGGGTCTTCAAACGCGATTTTTATCGCCGCGACGAATTCTGCCAGGTATGCCATCACCTGCAGCTCAAGGGGGCCGTCGGCAAGAACACTTGCGTGCAATGCCATATGGAACCGCGCCATATCCTCGGCTTGGAAGGCAAAGAGAAAAACCATTTCTTTCCCGGCGCCAACACGACGATTCCCGAACTGATCGGTTATCCGCAATGGGCGAAGCTCAACCTGGACTGGCTGCAAGGCCGCTTTCTCATTTACGTGCTGGCCGACCTCTACAAACAAAAAGACGAGCAGGAATGGCTGCTCGGCGACGAACGCCTGCGCAAATTTTTCTATCTCGTCATGCGCGCGGAATTCGCCGCGCCACCGCGCGCCGGCGAGCCGGCGAGCCTGCGGATTCTGACGAAAAACGTCGGCGTCGCCCACGACTGGCCCACCTCGTCGCTCGATTTGAGCGAGGTCTGGCTCGAGGTCCGCGTGACCGACCGCGAGGGAAGACCCGTCTACTCCAGCGGCCTCGTGGACGAAGCGCAACGGGTCGATCCCGAGGCGCACAAACTGGGCGGTCACATGATCGGCCACGACAACAAAATCGTGCAACACAACCGCGTCTGGCAGGTCAAGGAAAAAATTGTCAACCGGGTGATTCACGACCAGGAAGAAATCGTCGACGAATATGCTTTCACCCTGCCCGCCGATTGCGGCCCCCGGCTCAACGTCGCCGCCGAATGGCGTTATCGCAAATTGAACCACGAATTCTGGACCTGGGCTTATTCGGCGGATCAGCCGATCCCCTCTCCCGTCGCCGGCCGGACGTTCACGCAGTTCGCGGTCGAACCTTCCGTCACCGCGCCGGCCGAATAACCGGCGACCGTCGGCAAAGCATTGCCATCGATCCATCGAGTGCTTAATTTTTCACAAACATTCGGGAGATCCCTGATGACCGCGATCAGAAAGGTCCGGCAAGCGTTTCACAGCGTCCCCACGATGGAGGGCGCCGGTGTGCGGTTGGATCGAGTTTTCAGCCATGCCGAAACGGCGCTGTTCGATCCTTTTTTGCTGCTCGACGATTTTCGCAACGACGATCCGGCGGATTACCTGCCCGGCTTTCCCTGGCATCCGCATCGCGGCATCGAGACGATCACCTACATCCTGGAAGGGACGGTCGAACACGGCGACAGTCTTGGCAATAAAGGGGTTATCGGCGTGGGCGACGTGCAATGGATGACCGCCGGCAGCGGCATCATCCACCAGGAAATGCCCAAGGGCGACGCCCGCGGCCGCATGGGCGGCTTTCAGTTATGGGCCAACCTGCCTGCCGCGCAAAAAATGATGGCGCCGCGTTACCGCGACGTCACCGCCGCACAGATCCCCGAGGCGGTGTCGCCCTCGGGCGCGCGGGTTCGCGTGATCGCCGGCCGAGTGGGCGACGCCTGGGGCCCGGTGCGCGACGTGGTCATCGATCCGGAATATCTCGATGTCGCCCTGCCGCCGAACGTTGAATGGACGCACCCGACAGCGCGCGGCCACACGGTATTCATCTACCAGATTGAAGGCCAAGGCCGGTTCGGCCCGGAAGCGGGCGAGGTCCGCGCCGAAAACGGGACGGCGCTGCTGTTCGACGACGGCGATCAGGTGCGCGCGGCGACGGGCGACGATGCGGCGCGTTTTCTGCTCGTCGCGGGCAAGCCGCTACGCGAGCCAATCGCCTGGTACGGCCCGATCGTGATGAACACCGACGAGGAATTGCACGTTGCACTCGATGAATTTCGGCGCGGCACTTTCATCAAGCATCCGCGATAAAGGCGGGACTTGCCGCGCTACCGATCGGCATTTTTCGATTGAAAGGTGACCTCAGGGTACTCGCCGCCGAGCGTCAGCAACTCGTCCGTCGGCGCCCCCTTCAGAAATACATCGAAAAACGCCGAAAAATACCGATTGGCGATTTCCAGCGCGAGCGTCGGTTCGATCGTGCCCATTTCCAACGTCCACAACGGCCGCGCCGGCGCGAAATCGTGCAGCAACAAGGGATAATCGGAATACGTCATGTGTTCCGTGCCGGCCAGAATTGCCTGAAAACCCGGACCGGCCAGCAAATCCCAGAGCGCATCGAAATTCTCGGCCGCCTCGTGATCCTCCGAAAGCAGATAAAACAACGGCGTGGCCGTGCCCTCGACGATCGCCGGCCCGAAGGTCGGTCCGTCGATGTTGAGCGCGGCGCGCAAGCGGGCATCGGCGACCGCCGCGCCGACGGCCGTGGCGCCGCCGTAGGAATGGCCGTACATCGCGGCTTTATCCAGATCGAACCGGCAGGTGAAAGTCGGCTGGTTTTCCAATTCGGTATTCCATCGCGTCAGGGTATCAAGCAGGAACAAGGCGTCACCGACCACCAGGTCGATGGTGGCCGCTTCATCGGCCGGCAGATACACCTCGACCGCGCGATCATCCGGGAAAACCGTCAGGCCGGAGACATACGGGTGATTGATGGCCGCCACGATATAACCGTGACTGACCAGATCCTCGATCGCGGTGGTGTACAACTGGTATTCGCGTTTCAATCCGGGTGAGAAAAGCAGCACCGGAAACTTCTTCAGGCTATCGACGATCGGTGCTTCCAGCAGCGCGTGCGACTGCTCCTGCTCGAACGCCGCGGCGGGCATGTTCACCCAGGTCGCGGGCGGAATTCCGGCTTCGTAGGCGGCGGTGGCGGCGTCCATGTACGGGGCATAGTCGCCGGCGGCAGCAGCCGCGACGGGATACCACAACTGCACCATCAGCTCGCGCGAATCAGCCGGCTGATTCGGCGTGAAGGGCTCGGCGCGGGACGCATCGACCAGGTGAATCGGCTGCGTCGTGCCGACGCAGTACGGACCCGTCGGCGCCGGGAAAATCGAATGCGGATTGCCGGGGCAGACTCCGCCCGGGTCCGGCAACGAATCCGAATAGGCACTGCAATCCGCGGTCGAATCGTTGTCATCGTCATTATCGTCGTCATCGTCGTCCGCCGCGTCATCATCGGCGTTCGCGGCGTCGTCATCGGCGCTGTCCGCGCCGGCGTCATCGTCATCGCTCCCGCCGCACGCCGACAGCAAAGCGGTGATCAGCAGCAGCGAAAGCAGGGTCGCCAGACTGGTTTTCATTTCGATTCTCCGTCGGCGGGTGGCGTTGAAATTAGAGCACCCACCCTTCGGTCCCGTCAAGCAAACGCGAGCAACGCGCCGGAGTGGCGATCGGTCGTTGCCCCGGCGGCGGCGGTGGTGTTATCGTTTCGGCAGGCGACTGCCGACAAAGACCGGGGACGGAACCGATGAATGCTGCCGACCTCAGACAAAAAGTGGACGCGCGACTAGCCCGTCCGAGAAGCTATCGCGTCATCCTGCGCCGTTGCGCATCACCCGCCGGAGACCACGCGCGGAAAATCATCGCGGAATCGCTGGCGGAGCTGGGGATCAAGCCGGCCGGCAAGACCCTCATCAAGCCCAACGTGGTGACCGCCAACCGGGCTTACATTCATCATTCCTACACCGACCCGCGGCTCGTCGGTGCCGCGATCGACGTTTTCCGTGCGAACGGCGCGGCGGAAGTCACGGTGGGCGAATCGGGCGGCTTCGGCATTCCTTCCCGGCTGTTTCTGCGCGAAGCCGGCTACCTGGCCCTGCAAAAACACGGCGCCCGGGTTACCGATTTCAACACCGAAGCGGTGCTCGATTTTCCATTGACGCGCGGCGTTCATCACCAGCACCTGCGGGTCGCCCAAAGTCTGGCCGAAGCCGATTTCCTCTGCTGGATGCCCAAACTCAAATATCACATTTGCTGCACCGTCACCTGCGCGATCAAGCTGAACATCGGCATTCTGACCCACGCCGAGCGCATGTTCTTCCACGACGACCGGCTCGACGAAAAGATCGTCGACCTGCTCGAAGTGGGCTACCCCGACGTCGCGATCGCCGACGCCGTCGAAGTCGGGCACGGCTACGAATCGGCGCCCCACGCCGTGCACCTAGGCGCGATTCTCATCGCCGACGACCCGGTGGCGCTCGATGCCGTCGCCTGCCGGCTGCTCGGTTTCCGTCCGGAACAATGCACCCACCTAATGCTGGCGCAGGCGCGTGGCTACGGTCCGCGCAGCTTCGACGAGATTCGCGTGGAAGGCGACGTTTCCGTCGAGGAACTGGCCGCGATCACTCACGGGCTGGAAAGCGAATACCAGGACATTCACAAGGTGAAGACGCCGATCCGCTTCTACTGCGGCACCGATCCCGAACGCGGCCGGTTTTGCCACGGCGGCTGCCTGGCGGCGGTCAAGGGTTGCCTGGGCACGATCGACAAACGCCGGCCGGGCGCGGTGGCGAAGGCGCGGGCCGGCGCGATCGTCACCGGCGTTTTCCGAGGCGACGTCGACGCCGGCGATGGCGTGGCGCTATTGGTCGGCGATTGCACCCGGGTGGAGGGGAAAATCACCGCCCGCAAGGTGCGGCGCGTCGGCGGTTGCCCCATCGGCACCAAGTCGCTGTTGATTTCGGTGCCTTATTATTTCCGGCTGCCAAGCCCCATGCTGGACCTGGCCGACGCGGTCAAGTTCCTCTTCTTTTCCGTCGATAGATTCATTCGCCGTCTGCTGGCCGGCGCGACCTAACCGGCGGTTTTCGTCGCCGCCGCCGGATCGACAAAGCCATCCGCCGCCGAAACCAATTCGCCTTGTTTGAAGACGGCCCGCACCTTGCCGGCGTTCGCGACGTCGGCCAGCGGATCGCCGGTCAACAAAACCAGGTCGGCCCATTTTCCCGCCGCGATGGTGCCGCAACGATCGTCGATCCGGCAGAGGCGCGCATTGACCAGCGTCGCCGCGCGCAGGGCTTGCGCGGGCGTCAGGCCCACGCGGCACAGGCATTCCATTTCCAGGTGGACCATTCCCGGGTAAATGAAAAAGACGCCGCTGTCGTTGCCGACGCCGATCGTCGCCCCGTCGCGGATCAGGCGGGCGGTGTTGTTCGCCGCCATCACCAACAGGCGCGAAGCCAGGACCGGATCGAAATATTCATGCCCGCGATTTTCCGGCAAGGCGTAATCACCCCGCCGATAAAACCGCGCCGCCTGCTCGTTGCGGGCGGCGATTTCCGACCGGCAATGCAACGGCACCTCGGGAAGCTGCACGGAATCGCGCCAGTTCCGCCGGTCGGCCAGAATGGGATCGTCCGGATCGGCGACCCCTTCCCGGGCGAACGCCATGGAAATGCCGACCATCAGCGTCGGCACGACGGGTATCTTTTGATCGAGAATGGCCCGCATCTGCCGGTCGGAGATCGGCGCGTCGGCGGGCACGTGCTCCAGGCTGTTGACGCCGAACTGCAGCCCCCGATCCAAGCCCGACGAATACAGATGATGCGCGCTGACCGGCAACCCGGCCTGCGCGGCTTCATCCATCACGGCTTCGACCTGGGCGTCGGAAAGCACGGGCAGGCGGACGTCGTTTTTTCCCCACAGAAACGACCGATCGTCGAAACCGATCTTCACCAGGTCGGCGCCCTGTTCCCGCACCTGGCGCACGAATTGGCGGCACTCCGCCGCATCGGCGGCGCGCAGCAGCGGATCGCCGGTGAACCAGCGGGCGATCTGATTGCCGACGCCGCCGAAATCCGGATATCCGCCGGGCACGGTGATGAACGAAAACGGCGACAGAATGCGCGGGCCGAGCAGATCGCCGCGCGCGATGGCCGCGCGGTCGCGCCGCAGCATTTTCGGCACCGCGGTCATATCGCGAACGGTGGTAACGCCCCAACAAACCGCATCCTCGTAGTTCTTCAGAATCTGGTCGCGGATCAAACCCAGGTCACTGAAGCGGATCGGCGAAATGGACGGCATGTTGATGTGGCTGTGGGCGTTGATCAGCCCGGGAATCAGATATCCGCCTTGGCAATCGATCACCCGCGCGTCCGCGGCGGACGGATCGCCGCGCGGCTCGACCAGACCGGCGATCAGGCCGTCGCGGATCGACACCGCGACATCCCGACGGTGGGTTCCCCGCTCCACGTCCACGACGACCGCGTTGGTCAGCAGCAGGGGTTGGCCTTTCGGCAGGGACCAGCCGACCGGCGGGCTGGTCGGCCGGACCGTGGCGCAGCCGACGCCAAGCACGGCCGCCGCGCCCATGCCGGCAAAAAGTTGCAGCGCCTCGCGTCTGGTCAGGCCGCTCATCCGTTGCTCCTTCAGTTTGCTTGCAGTTGCTCCGCTTCCTTGGCCGCTTCGGCCCGAAAAGCCGCCAGGTCGACAACCTGCCCGGTCCGGCGCGCCTTTTCGGCGGCAAAACAGACCAGGTGGCTTTCCAGACTCGGCTCCGCGCCCGTCAGCACGCCTTCGCGATTGCCGGCGGCCAGCGCTTCGGCGAAGCGGACGATGATTCGCTCGTCGCCGCCGCCGTGCAGAATACCATGATAGGGGATGTGCCGGCGCTGCACCGCGCCGGGGTTGTACGTGCGCGTTTCCAATTTGCCGGAAAAATCGGCCGAGCGGATTTCGCCCTTGGTGCCGTGCAGGTTGAGGGTGCGCTCCCACATCAGGCTGAACGCCGTGAGTTGAAAGGAGGCGACCACACCGTTTTCGAACTCGATGCTCGCCGTCTGGTGGTCGATCACGTCGTTGTCCGAACGGAACGCGCAACGGCCGTTGGAGGTCTCGCGCAGAATCTTGAGTATGTTTTCCTTGCGCAGATCGAGCGTGATGACCGAGGCAGTCGTCCGCAGGCGCGGGTTGGTCGCGAAATCCTTTACCGCATCGAGCGACATACCGGTTAACAGACGCCAGGGAAGCTGCGGCTTGCCGGGATCGACGAAATGGCGGTAGGCGTTGAACACGCAGGTGTCGAACACGGGGCACCCGTCCAGGCAGCGCTCGGGCGCGCCGGGCGGCGCGTTTTCCGGCCGGAAGTACAGCAGGTCGCCAAACGAGGAAATCCGCTTGGCGGGCGCGCCGGCGAACCAGCAGACGAGATCCAGATCGTGCACGCCCTTGGCCATGATGAACGAATGGCTCAAATCGGCCCGGCGGTGAATCCCCCGCACGTACGACAGCAGGAAATGCCAGTAACCGATGTTCTCGGCGCAATCGATGTTCGCCAGCCGTCCGATCACGCCCGCGTCGAACTGGCGGCGGATGGCGGAATAGATTTTGTTGTAGCGGCTTTGCAGGGCGATCATCAGCAGTAAGCCGCGCGCCGCGGCCTCGCGCGTCAAGACGACGCACTGGCCGGGCGTCAGCGCCATCGGCTTTTCAAGAAACGTATGATAACCGGCCCGCAGCCCCGCCACGCCGGATTCGTAATGCAGCCGGCAGGGCAGCGCGTTGACGACACCATCGGCCAATCGGGGCCGGGCGAACAATTCGCGCCAATCGCGGAACGCGTTTTCACGCGGAATCCCGAAGCGGCGGACGAAGCTGTCGCGCCGCTGGTCGTCGAGTTCGGCCACCGCGACGATTTTCATCAGATCGCCGTGCTTTTTCGCAAGCGTGGCCAGATTCAGTTCGCCGCGCGCGCCGGCGCCGATCAAGGCCAGCGTCACCGGATGTTTCATCGATCCGTCCCTTCCGTGCCGTGATGTCGCGGCTTCGCGTTCAATCCACCGGGACCGCCCGATAGTAAAGCCCACCGTCGCTCAGGTAGGCGACGCGCAGCCGGCCGTCGGCCGCCAGGACGAGCGAGAGCTCGCTCACCTCGCCTTCGCAATCGGCCAGCCAAACGGTCGTCCATTCGCCGGAAGCTTTCACGGCCAGGTAGATGCCGGCCGGCGTCGCTTCCGCGGCGAAGTAGGCCACGCGCACTTGATCGGCATCCAGGGCGATCGCGGTGGCGATGGCGCCGCTCGCCGGGGCGATCGACTCGGTCTCCCAGCCGCCGCTTTCGTTGGTGGCGTAAATCGCGCCGGGGGAGTCGGCCGCCGTTACATAAGCGAGATGGACGATGCCGTCGGCGGCCGGGGCGATTGAAATCGCGCCGGCGACGGAACCCGCGTCGGCGAAGATTTCGGCTTCCCAATCGCCGGATCGATCAGTCGCGTAGACGCCGGTGTAGCCGTTCGCGACGGCGGCCACGTGCACGGCCCCGGCGTCATCCAGGGCAATCGCCGGATTGTAAAAATAGTCGGCGACGACGGTTTGAATCTCCCATTGGCCGGCGCGGTCGGTGGCGTAACAAAGTTCGTTGGCGAACGCATAGGCGAGATGCGCGGCGTTCTGCCCATCCAGCGCCAGCGCCACGCCCGAGAGGGTTTTGGAGGTCTGCGGTTCGACGGTCTGGAATTGCCAGCCGTCACTCGCGGCGGTCGCGTAACGCAAAGTATGGTCGTAGATGTCACTGAACGCGATGCGGGTCCGCCCGTCCGTGCCGATGGCGATCCCCTGATAGGAGCCGGCTTCCTCGTCGGTCACCATTTCGCCGCTCCAGGGGCCCGCCGCGTTGCTCGCCGATTTCAGCGAGGCGCTGATCACATCTTTCAGGCGATAGGCGACATCGGCCCGGCGATGGCCACGCGCCGCCAGCGACGCGTTTTTCACAAAACCGGCGTCGTCGATGGTGACGCGCGTCCAGGTGAGGCCGGTCCGGGCGGCCAGTTTCAGATACCCCTTGTCGGGATAGTAATAGCTGATGAACGGATGGCCGTCGTCGTCCAACACGATGGCCGTATATTGGCCGATCAGGTATTCGGCGAAATCCGCCACCTGGTTCCGCCAATCGCCGTCGCGGTTGGTCGCATAGCCGAGAAAAGACGACGCGCCGGTATAGTTATAGGCGTAATAGCTGACATGCGCCGCGCCGTCCGCCGCGAAGGCCAGCCCGTACTGAAGGTAATCCCATTTGAAGCTGCTGTTCACCGTCTGTTCGGGCCAAAGACCGTCCCCGGCGCCGCGGCAAGCGTAAAGCAATGCCGAGAAATAGCGATAAACAATGCACGGCGCGCCGCCGGTATCCAGCGCCAGCAACGGTTCGTAGCCATGATCCGTCGCCGGCACGGTTTGCCAACTCCCCGAAGCGTCGGTGGCATAGAGAATCCCGGGAGTAGCCAGGGCTTCGAAAACCAGATGCACCGCTCCGGCGGCATCGACCGCGATCGACGTCTTGGAATACGCATCGTTGTTCGCATCGATCACGGTGCTTTCCCACGCGTCGGTAAGGTCGGTCGCGTAGACGATCTCTCCGGCGGCAGTCGGGTAACTCACGTGGGCGTGATCGTCGGCGTCGAGCGCCAGCGAATACTCTTCCGGCTCGGTGGCCGAATCCGGCACCGGCACAACGACCCAGGCGCCCGTACGATTATCGGCGAAGCGTAATTCCAGGGTGGTCGGGTCGAGATACAACAGGCGCAGGCTGCCGTCGTCGGCCAGCCGCAGGAGCGGCCCACTGGCCGGCGATGCGACCGTCTCCCGCGTCACGGCCTTGTCCTGCCACGAATAGACCACGAGTTCGTGGCCGCGCACGGCCGCCAGATAAAAGCGGCCGTCGTCGCTCCGGACCAGCGAGGTGCCGTTGTGGCCCGGTGAGCCACCGTCGACGAGGATTATTGCGGTATCGTCATTGTCGTCATTGTCGTCATTGTCGTTATCATCATCGTTATCATCATTGTCGTCATTATCGTTGTCGTCATCATCATCGTTATCGTCGTCATCGTCGGCGTCGTCGTCGTTATCGTTGTCATCGTCATCGTCGGCGTTGTCGTCGTCCTGCACCTGTCCCGGACCCGAGCCGGAATCATCGTCGGCATCGTTGGTACCGCTGCAAGCCATGGCGAGAAAAATCAAGGACGCAATGAGCAGCGCAAGCAGCCGAATTCCCATCGTTCGGTTCATGGCACCCTCCATTGCCGATCAAACGGCGAGCGGATCGTTTTTAAGCCGTCAGGCCATGATGTAGCATTTCTCCCATCAAAGAACAATTGCCCCGCTTGCCGCCTTGACTTCTTTTCGCCGGCCGCGATATGAATGATATTCAGATACTGAACACCATTCATCGTGCAACCATTCGTCCATTGTTGGGAGGCCCGCATGTACCCCGATCTGCAGGGAAAGATCGCGCTGGTCACCGGCGCCGGCAAACACACCGGCATCGGTTTCGCCATCGCCGCGGCGCTGGCCGCCGACGGCGCCGACGTCATCATCGCGGACCTGGGCGACCGGCCGCAAGTCGCCGCCGGCCTGCCGATGGCCACGCGCACCGAAATGGAGCAGATCGCCGCCGAGCTGGCCGCACGTCACGGGGTGCGCGCCCTCGCCGTCGATCTGGACGTCGCCGCGCCGGAATCGATCGCCGCCGCCGTCGGCGTCATCCGGGAAACGTTTCCGCGTATCGACATCCTGTGCAACAACGCCGGGGCGTCCTTCGGCGTGCCGAACATGGTGGCGACCTACGACGAGGCGGCCTGGATGAAAACCATCGACGTCAATCTGCACGGCGTATTCCGCGTCACCCGCGCCGTGCTGCCGCTGATGTTCGGCCGGCCGGGCAGCATCATCAACACCGCCTCGCGCGCCGGCAAGGTGCCGCCGGTGTTCAACGGCGCTTACGCGGTGGCCAAGGCCGGCGTGATCATGCTCACCAAGGTCCTGGCCCGGGAACTGGCCGGGATGAGCATCCGGGTCAATGCCATCTGCCCCGGTCAGGTGATGACCGACCTGGAAAAGTGGCGGTTCGGCCGCGAGGCCGACGCGTTGGGCGGCACGATCGAGGACCGCCAACAAGAGATGATCAAGACCATTCCGCTGGGACGCCTGGGCGAGCCGCAAGACGCCGCCCGCCTGGTCGCGTTCCTGGCTTCCGAGGCGTCTTCCTACATCACCGGCCAGGCGATCAACCTGACCGGCGGTCAACTGATGGAACTGTGAAAGGAGCTTGCGCATGAGTGCCATCGCCAGCGCGCAATTGGCGGCCGAGGCGTTGATCGCCCGCGAAGTGGACTACATTTTCACCCTGAGCGGCGGCCACATCACCCCGCTATACAAGCATCTGGAAAACTCGCCGGTCAAGCTGTTCGACACCCGGCACGAGCAGGCCGCCGTTTTCATGGCCGAGGCTTACGGCCGGCTGACCCGCCGCCCGGGCGTGGCGATGGTCACCGCCGGTCCCGGCTTCACCAACGCCCTGTCGGCCGTCGCGAACGCCAAAATGGCCAATTCGCCGCTGCTGCTGATCTCGGGCCGCGCCGGGGTCGGCAAATGCGAAAAGCTGGATTTGCAGGACGCGCCGCAAGCGCCGGTCATCACGCCGATGGTCAAAAAAGCCTTCGTCTGCAATTGCCCCGAGCGGGTGCCGGAATTCGTCGACCTGGCCTACCGCACCGCCGCCGGCGGTTGTCCCGGCCCGGTTTATCTCGAACTGCCGGTCGACGTGCTGGCGCAGGAAGGCAAAGGCATGGTGAAGCGGCCGCTCACCGCGGTGTCCTCGCACCCGGTCGACCTGGAGGCGGTCGATAAGCTGCTGGCGATGATCCGCGCCGCCAAGCGGCCGATGATCGTCGCCGGGAGCGGCGCCTGGTACGCCGACGCCGGCGAGGAACTGGTTCGTTTCGTCGAGGCGACGGGCATCCCGGCTTTCACCTCGGGCATGGGCCGCGGCCTGATCTCCGACGAGCACCCCTTGTGCTTCGAATCGGCCGTCGGCACGCGCCCCGGCGCGATTCTCTTCGCCCAATCCGACGCCGACCTGATCGTGTTGCTGGGCAACCGCATCAGCCTGTATTACATGTTCGGCGACCTGTTCGATTCGGCGGCGCAAATCGTCCAGGTGGATATCTCCGCCGAGGAAATCGGCCGCAATCGCAGCGTCGGCCTGCCGGTGATCAGCGACATCAAGGGCTTTCTGCAACAGTGCCTTCTGCGCCTCGACGAATGGAACTCGGCCGCCGATTGGTCGGGGAAATTCGCCGAGTGGACCGCCGCGCTGCGGAAAAACGAGGCGCAATCGAAAAACCAGGTCCGGGACATGTGGGAAAGCGACCAAAAGCCGATTCACGCTATGCGCCTGGCCTCCGAAATCGACCGCTTCCTCGACCGCCCGGACGATATCGTGGTCGGCGACGGCGGCGACGCGCAGGTCTGGATGGCGATGACCCGGACGGCCCGCCGCGCCGGCCGCTATCTCGATTCGGGGCTTTTCGGCTGCCTGGGCGTCGGCCTGCCGTACGCCAACGCGGCGAAGCTGCTCCATCCCGGCAGCCGCGTCTGCCTGATGACGGGCGACGGCTCGCTCGGTTTCAATTTCATGGAGTTCGAAACGGCGATCCGCAAAGGTTTGCCGATCGTCGTGGCGGTCAGCAACGACCTGGGTTGGGGGATGATCCGGCACAGCCAGCAGTTGCGACTCGGACGGGCCATCGAGACCGGCACCCACATCGGGTACGTCCCCTACCACCAGGTGGTCGAAGCGCTGGGCGGCAAGGGGATCCTGGTGGAAGACCCCGCGCAAATCCGGCCCGCGCTGGAGGAGGCGTTCGCGGCCGGGGTGCCGGCGTGCGTCAACGTCATGACCGACCCGGACACCATCAGCCCCGGCAGCATCGCGCTGGCGAACGTCTGATCGCCTTCGCCGGCGAAGGAAAGGAGTGAGCGATGACCCGGACCACAGATGCGCCGCGCGCCGCTTACTTCACCTTCACGCTGCTCTTTCTTTTGTACATGTTCGACTACGCCGACCGCATGGTGATCGGCTCGCTGATTCCTTTCCTGAAAGCAGACTGGCAATTGACCGACGCCCAATGCGGGATGCTGCTTTCGGCGGTGTATTGGTCGATCACGATTTGCACGTTTCCGATTTCGATCGCCGTCGACCGTTGGAGCCGGCGGCGTAGTATCGCGATCATGGCGATGTTGTGGAGCCTGGCGACGGCGGCCTGCGCCTTCACGCGCAATTTCGCCCAATTGTTCGCGGCGAAATCGGCCATCGGCCTGGGCGAGGCCGGTTACGCGCCCGGCGGCACGGCGATGCTGGCCGGCCTGTTTGCCGAAAAGAAACGCGCCCAGGTGATGGGCTTCTGGAACATGTCGATCCCCTTGGGCGGCGCGCTCGGCGTGGGCCTGGGCGGACTGATCGCCGACCTCTGGGGCTGGCGGCACGCTTTCGGAATGGTGGCGATCCCCGGCTTCATCATCGCCCTGTTGTTTTTCCGCGTGCGCGATTACCGCACCGTGGAACTGGTGAAAACCGCCGACGCCGGGCAACCGGCGCAAAAAATGCGGCTGCCGGAAATCGCCCTGGCCTTCCTGCACAACCCGACGCTGCTGCTGACCTATTTCGCCTTCGCCGGCAACACCTTCGTCTCCACCTCGCTGATGTTCTGGCTGCCCACGTATTTCCATCGCACGCAGAACCTCTCGATGAGCCAGGCGGGAATGAAAACCAGCGCGATCATGCTGCTGGCGATCGTCGGCGCGCCCATCGGCGGCGTGCTGGCCGATCGCTGGCGACGCCGCCGACAGAACGCCCGGATCGTCTTCGCCGGCATCTGCTCGCTGATCACCAGCGGCTTGCTGGCCGCCTCTTTTCTGGCGACGGCGGGCGGGATGGGGCAATTTTCGCTGCTGCTTTTGTGCGGCATCTGCGTGGTGGCCTATCTGCCCGGCGCCGCCTCGGTGACGCAGGACGTGGTTCATCCCGGCCTGCGCGCGGTGTCCTACAGCCTCGGGGTCATTACCCAGAATTTGCTCGGCAGTTCGCTCGGGCCGCTGGCGATCGGCGCCCTGTCGGACCGGTACGGCCTCGGCATCGCCTTGCTGGTGTTGCCGGTATCGGCGGCGGTGGCGGGCCTGCTGTTTCTCGTCGGCTCCCTTTTCCACAATCGCGATCTGGATAAAATCGACCGGGTCGAATTGAGTTTCGAAAGGTAAGGCGATGAACGAAGGGACGAGCGCCCGCGAGCGAACCGATTCCGGGGTAAATCCGTCGTGAGCGCCAGCGACCGCCGCGAACGGGAAAAGAACCAACGCCGCGCGCAAATTCTCGACGCCGCGCGTCAGGTGTTGTTCGCCGAGGGCATGGCCGGCGCTTCGATGAACAAAATCGCGCGGACCGCCGAGTTGTCCGTCGGCACGCTGTACGTCTATTTCGAAAACCAGGAAGAGTTGTTCGCCGCGTTGCAGGAAGAAGGGCTCGATCTGCTGTACGCGATGATCCGCCGTGCGACCGGCGGCCGGGTGTCGCCCGCCGAGAAACTGCGGCGCGTCGCCCGGGCGTACCTGACCTTCAGCCGGCGGCATCGCAAGTACTTCGACATTTACAATTATTTTCTGTCCTCGCCGGAAGTCACCTTTCCCGACGAACTCAAGCGGCGGATCGATCGGCACGGCGACCGGATTCTATCTTTGGTTGCCGGCGTTTTGGCCGAGTACGCGCCCGAGGGGCCGGCCGGCCGCGAGCCGCGGCGTTGCGCCCTGGTCTTCTGGTCGACGCTGCACGGCTTGTTGCAGTTCCGCAAATTGCGCGACACGATCCTGGCCGGCGAAAACGTCGACGACCTTTACCATTACTCCGTGGACAGCCTACTTAAAAGTTTTAGTGAAAACAGCCCGGACCCTTTGGTATGATTTCGATAACTATTCAATTTAATTGAAATTATTTGCAGCTTACACCCGTTTTGGTGTGATCCTCAAATGGCTTCCCTATCCCGTGATAACGCGGTTTGAATCGCGCACATTTTCCTTGGATTCTCGAATCGAAAGTAGTAGTGTCGAAATATATTCCAGTCATAACAGCTTGATTTCCGGGACATCTTTCTATCGGAAAGCTCGTTCAGTGAACGTTGATCGGGTTGCGCCCAAAGCTGATAAGAAACGATTTTTCATCTCCGATAACGCATCGCCTCTCGAAAGCCACGGCCAACCAACTGAATGAAAAGGAGTACACCGAGATGAAATTTTTCACTTCCATCCCATTGCGTCCGGCGCTCGCCATCGGGGTCTTGATCGCGCTGATCGGCGGCGGCGGAATCGCTTACGGTTTGTCGGCCGATTCGATCGCGGGCCTGCCGTCGACTCCTGATTGGTCGTATTTCGGAGATTTCTCGTTCGGGTATGTCGGCTCCAGCGTATCCGAGGCCGGGGATGTCAACGGTGACGAATACGGCGACATCCTCATCGGGGGAGAATGGTGGCAAACCGGCGGGCGCAATTTCGTCAGCCACGTCTTCTATTTCCAAGGTTCCGCGACCGGTTTGCCCGCCAACCCCGACCTGGATATCACCTATCAATCCGAAGCGCTCGAATACGGCATGCTTCACAACCCGATCGTGGCCGCGGCCGGTGACGTCAACAACGACACGTACGATGATGTCCTGGTCGGTACGCCGGTTTTTGTCGATTTGGCCATCTCGGGAAAAGTGATGGTTTACTATGGCTCCGCAACCGGAATCACCGCCACGCCCGATTGGGAAAAAGATGACGTTGCCGGCTGTTTCGGAGCCAGCATCGCCGGCGCCGGCGATGTCAACGGCGACGGCTACGATGAAATCATCGTCAGCGCTCCCAACACTTGTTATGCTTTCGGCCAAGTGGAAAGCGAAACGGTCTACGGTTTTTACGGGTCCAGTACGGGCCTGCCGAGCACCGCGAATTGGTCCGTCACCCAACCAGTGAGCGAAGGTCAGGAATTCGGCGCCAGCATTTCCGGAGCGGGCGACGTCAACGGCGACGGTTATGACGATGTGATCGTCGGCGCACCCGGATTCACCGTGGAGCCGGGAAAATATTTTGAAGGCGCGGCGTACGCCTATTACGGTTCATCCACCGGCCTTTCCACCACGGAGGACTGGTTTTATGTCACCGACGAAAACTGGTTGCGGTTTGGCGCGACCGTTTCGGCGGCCGGCGACGTGAACGGCGACGGTTATGACGATGTGATCATCGGCGGAGATTATATGCCCCAAATCATCTGGGTCTTCCTCGGCTCGGCCGACGGTTTACCGGAAACACCCAGTTGGAGCTATGAAACCCCCAATTTTGAAAACATCGGCATCAGTCTGGATAAAGCCGGCGATGTCAACGGCGACGGATACGATGATATCATCTTCGGTTCGGACAGGAACATCGGCGAATTCAAGCTCCCTGACGGCACGGTCTATGCGTTTTTCGGTTCGGCCGATGGATTACCGCTCACGCCCAGTTGGTCCGTGTCCGGAGTGGGTTCCTATTCCGAAACCGTTTCCGGGGCGGGCGATGTCAATTGGGACGGACTCGACGATGTCATCGTCGGCGCTCCCGGTTACGACATTCCCATCGCGGATGATGACACCGAGGGTTACGACGTCGGCGCCGCCTACGTTTTTTCGGGCGGCTGCGACGGCTGTCTGATCGACCGCGTCTGCTACGAGGACGGCGACACCAATCCGGAAAACGTCTGCCAGATCTGCCTGGTCAATTCATCCTCCACCGAATGGACCGATAACGACGGTGAGGATTGCGACGACAGCCTGGATTGCACCACCGGCGATATCTGCGCCGACGGCGTGTGCGGGGGAACGCCCGACGACTCGCGGTGCGACGACAGCAACGTCTGCACCACCGACACCTGCGACGCCACGGACGGCTGCCTCTACGCCAACAACACCCTCCCCTGCGAGGACGATCTCTTTTGCAACGGCGGCGACACCTGCGCCGACGGCACTTGCGGCAACCATGAAGGCGATCCGTGCGACGCCGACGAGACCTGCGACGAAACGAATGACGAATGCGTCCCCCTGGGCGATGACGACGACAACGACGACAACGATGACAACGATGACAACGACAACGACGACAACGATAACGACGACAATGACGACAACGACGACAACGACGCCGTCCCGGCCGAAAGCGCCGGCGAGTTGGAAGGGGGCCTGCACGGCGGTTCGTGCGGGTTCTAGGCAAGGGGCCGATGTTGCCTAACGACAAACCGGCCGCGAACGCCGGTGAAACAAAGCTTAGGGAGACTGGCATGCCTCGCAAAATAATGACTTGTTTGGCGGCGGCCTTGTTGGTGCTGGTGATCCTGACGGGCGCTCAAGCCGCGGATCCGGCACTGGATGTGCAACTGTTTCGCCCCAGCATTTTCGGCGGTCATTTTCTGGCGATCGAAGACGCCCAGAACATGGCCTCGCTCTGCTGGGGTCTGGGGCTGTATTTCAATTATGCGGACCGACCATTCGTGTTCGGCACCGACGACGAAGATCTGATCGACGTGACCAACTCGGTGTTTTCGGGCAATCTGACCTTGGCCTTCGCGCCGTTTTCGTGGCTGGCGCTGGGCGTCGACGTGCCGGGACACCTGACCAGCCGCGGGCGCGAATTCACGAAAATCGACAACGATCTGAAAGCCGGCGAGGACACCGGGGCGAGCGACCTGAAAAACAACGCCACCCTCGGCGACATCAAGGCGGAGCTCAAGCTCGTGCCGCTCGACGAGGATAAATTCGGGATCGGCCTCGCGCTGGCGCCTTATGCGACCTTCCCGACCGGTAATCCCGAGGTATTTCTCGGCGAAGGGACGACCAATTTCGGCGGCCGCTTGATCCTCGAAAAAAATCTGTGGGACGTCATCAACGTCGCGGCCAACGGCGGCTATTTCTATCGTCCCGAGCGGGACCTGCTCGGCACGAAGATCGGCAGCGGCTACTTGTTCGGCGCGGGCGTCAGCCGGCAAATCGTCGGCGGCCTCGGCTTCTCGCTCGAATACTGGGGCCAGCAATACAAATCCTCCTCGAACGATTCGATGCAAGCCAACCCGATGGAAGTGACGCTGACTCTGCACTACCTGTTTGACGTCGGCGCGCGGCTGCTGGCCGGCGGCGGCCCCGGCCTGGGCGGTGGAGCCGGCTCGCCCGATTACCGGTTGATCGCCGGCGTCGATTACTTCCCGTGCACGGCCGCACCGGCCCCGCCGCCGCCGAAACCGGAACCGACCCCGCCGCCTCCGCCGCCGCCACCGCCGGTGAAGACGACGCTGACCGTCAAGGTGGTCGATAAGATCACCGGCGAGCTGGTGAAAAACAGCAAAATCACCATCAAGGCGGAAGACAAGGAAATCGCCTCGACCGTGCTGGCCAATGGGCAGTGGTACAACGAAGTGCAACCGGGGAAATTCACGATCGTCGCCGGCGCCGAGGGGTATGAGTCGGTCGCGAAAAACATCAAGGTCGGCCAGGGCAAGAATCGGATCGCGACCGTCAAACTGCGCGAGGTGATCGTCATCATCAACAACGTCCTGTTCGATTACGATTCCGACATCATCAAACCGGCCGCGTTCGCCACCTTGGACAACGTCGCATCGGTCATTCAGAAAAAGGCCGCCGCCGGCAAGTTGAAAAAGGTGGCCATCGGCGGCCACGCTTCTTCCGAGGGCACCGACGAATACAACATGAATCTCTCCAAGCGTCGGGCCGAGTCGGTGAAGAAGTATCTGGTCGGCAAGGGCGTCGACGCCGCGATGCTCGAGGCGATCGGCTACGGCGAAACGAAACCGGTCGCGGACAACGCCACCGAGGAGGGCCGGATGAAGAACCGGCGCGTCGAGTTCGTTTTGGAGGAATAGTCCGGTCCGCGAACTGAGGCACTGATTTTCGATCCAGCGGGGCGCCAAGCCGCCCCGCTTTTTTATTCGCTTTTTTATTTGACGAATGACGATCCCACCGCCGAGAGCCTTGACGAACGCCGCGACAAAGCGCATTGTGCCCCGCTTTTGTTCGTTTTAAGGAT
Organism: Myxococcales bacterium; assembly: GCA_012517325.1. Classification (NCBI taxonomy): domain Bacteria; kingdom Pseudomonadati; phylum Myxococcota; class Myxococcia; order Myxococcales; species Myxococcales bacterium. The sequence continues at coordinate 82,887 of JAAYVF010000079.1, forward strand.
TGAGGCATGGCTCGAAAAATAATTGCATCCCGGGTGCAGGACCGCATCCGCAATATCGCGATCATCGCCCACGTGGATCATGGAAAAACCACGCTGGTCGACAAAATGCTCGGCCAGTCGGGCAGTTTTCTGCGCGGCGAAGGCAACGTCGAGCAAGCGCTGGATTCGGGCGACCTGGAGCGCGAACGCGGCATCACCATTCTCTCCAAATGCACCTCGCTGGATTACGACGGCTATCACATCAACGTCGTGGACACGCCGGGGCACGCCGATTTCGGCGGCGAGGTCGAGCGCGTCATGCGCATGGTGGATTCCGCCCTGCTGCTGGTCGACGCCTTCGAAGGCCCCATGCCGCAGACCCGGTTCGTGACGAAAAAGGCCCTGGCCCGCGGCCTCCGGCCGATCGTCGTCATCAACAAGATCGACCGTCCGGGCTGCGACCCGCTCGCCGCCGCGGACGCTGTGCTGGACCTGTTCATCTCGCTTGACGCCACCGAGGAGCAATGCGATTTCCCGGTGATCTTCGCCTCCGCCAAGTTGGGTTACGCCGTGCGTTCCCTCGCCGACGAGCCCAAGGATCTGACGCCGCTGTTCGAGGTCATCCGCGATTTCGTGCCGCCGCCCGAGGTGGATCTCGCCGCCTCGCCGGCTTTGCAGGTCACGACGTTCACCCACGACGAATACCTGGGCAGCCTGGCGATCGGCCGCATGGAATCGGGCGTCTTTCACCCGGGCGACCGCGCCTTGCTGGTGCGCCAGGACGACACGCGCGAAACGTTCAAAATCAACAACGTCCTCGGTTTTCGCGGTCTGCACCGGTTCGACCTGGAGGAGGCGGTGGCCGGCGATATCGTCGCCCTCACCGGGATGGACGACCTGAACGTCGGCGAAACGATCACTTCGCTCGAGAACCCGCGCGTCCTGCCCCGGCTGGAGGTCGATCCGCCCACCGTCAGCATGACATTCATGGCCAACACCTCGCCGACCTCCGGGCGCGAGGGCAAATTCATCACCAGCGCGAAAATCAAGGAGCGGTTGGAGCGGGAAAAGAAATCCAACGTCTCGCTCCGCGTGGAAATGACCGACCTGCCCGACGCCTTTCTCGTCAGCGGGCGCGGCGAGCTGCACCTGTCGGTGCTGATCGAAACCCTGCGGCGCGAGGGCTACGAGTTCATGGTCTCGCGCCCGAAGGTGGTGACTCGGCAGGATGACGACGGCTCGCTTCTGGAGCCCTATGAGGCGGTGGTGCTCGACGTCGAATCGGCGCACACCGGCGCGATCATCGAGTCGCTCAGCCAGCGCTACGGCCGCGTCGTCGACATCCGCGAAACCGGCGCCGGCCGTACCCGGCTGGATTTCATCGTGCCGACGCGCGGCCTGCTCGGTTACCGTACCAAGTTTCTGAACGAAACCCACGGCACCGGCGTGATCAATTCGGTGTTTCACCACTACGGCCCCTGGGCCGGCGAACTCAAAGACCGGCAAAACGGCGTTCTGATCGCGCTGGAACCGTGCACCACGGTCACCTACGCCCTCTGGAAGCTGGAAGACCGCGGCGTTTTCTTCCTCGGCCCGGGCGTGCCGGTCTACGCGGGGCAGATCATCGGCCTGCACACGCGTGAAAACGACCTGATCGTCAATCCCGGCAAGGGCAAAAAGCTGACCAACATCCGCGCCGCGGGCGCCGATGAGAAAAACTACCTCACGCCGGTCAAGGAGATGACGATCGAGGAAGCCATCGAACTGATCAACGACGACGAACTCGTCGAGTTCACGCCCAAATCCATCCGCCTGCGCAAGCGGGTTCTGGATCACATCGACCGGAAACGGACCGAGAAACGGAACGGCATCGAAGCGGTGGGTTAGGCGGCGAACCCGGCACGCACCGCCGGGATCACGCCGGTTCTATTTTTTCGGCTTCTTCTTCAACAAATCAGCCAGCAGTTCGAGAAATTTCTGCACGTCGAAGGGCTTGGTGACGCAATAGTCGCAGCCGGCCTCGACGGTTTTTTCGCGATCGCCGGGCATGGCGTGAGCCGTCAGGGCGATGACCGGAATCCGCGCGGTGTCGGGATCGGCCTTCAGCAGCCGTGTCGCCTCGAGCCCGTCCATCCCCGGCAGGCTGATGTCCATCAAGATCACCTCGGGATGTTCGGTTTGGGCCAGTTCGATTCCCGTTTCGGCGTCGCCGGCCTTCAGAATCGCATAGCCGCCGATTTTTAAGACGGCCTTCGCCACTTCCATGCAGGTTTCGTTGTCCTCGATCACCAGGATCTTCTTCGCGGTCATGGCTCCTCCCATCCGTCTTTGCCCCCGCCCTACTCGATCATGGTACGAATTTTTGTCGGAATGGCAAAGCAGAATGTGCTGCCGTGCCCCTCGCCTTCGCTTTCCACCCAAATCCGCCCGCCGTGCATTTCGACCAGGCGGCGGGACAAGGCCAACCCCAAACCCGAACCCTGATGCCGGCGGGTGTAGCCGGAATCGACCTGCTCGAACGCCTCGAAAATACGCGTTTGGTTTTCGGAACTCAGACCGATTCCCGTGTCGGCCACCGAGATGATCAATTCGTCCTTTTGGATGATCGCGCCGGCTTTCACCACGCCGCCGTAGGGCGTGAATTTGACCGCGTTGGAAAGCAAATTGTAAAGGATTTGCCGCATTTTTCGTTCATCCGCCCAACAGGACGCTCCTTTGAGCTCCGGCGGCACCAGGTGGGTCAGGGAAATGCCTCGGCTCGTGGCCCGTTCTTGAATCATCATCAGGCCGTCGGCCAGCAGTTCGTCGATCCGGAGCCACGATGAAGTCAACTCCATCTTGCCGGACTCGACCTTCGATAAATCCAGCAGGTCGTTGATCAGTTGCAACAAGTGCTTGCCGCTGGCCACGATATTCTTGGCGTAGGTCGCCTGTTGATCCGCGAGGCGGCCGGCCAGCCCCCCGGCCAGGATTTCGGCGAAACCGAGAATCGCGTGCAACGGCGTGCGCAATTCGTGGCTCATCATCGCCAGGAATTCGTTTTTCGCGCGGTAGGCGATTTGCGCCTGCTGGGCGGTCCGCTTTTTTTCGGTGTTGTCGCGGATGCACTCGATGGCGCCGGTAATGTGGCCTTGGGAGTCGCGCAGGACGGCGGCGGTCGCCGAAAGATAGGTGTCGCCCTCCGCTAAATGCGTCACGTAGGATTCGCCGAACCAGATATCGCCGACCCGTTTGAACTCCGCATACCGGGACTCGATATTCAAGTCGGAATGGAGCGCGAGATCGATGAGGATCGGCCGCCGTTCGCCATAGAACGGCACGGAGTATTCGTAATCCCCCTTGCCGATCATCTCCGCGGCCGGAACGCCGGTCATGGTTTCGATCGCTTTGTTCCAGGCGATCACCACGCCCTTGTCATTAATGACCAAGGTCGCATCGGGGAGGAAATCGATGACGTCGGCCAACCGCTGCTGCGTTTCCGCCACGGCTTGCAGGGCTTTTCGCTGCGTCGTGAGGTCTTGGGTGATGACGACGACGCTTTCCACCTGGCCCTGCGGATTTTTCAGCGCGTAAAAATATTGCGAAATCCATTCGGCCACGCCGGGCCGAGCCGAGTGGGTCTTCAGTTCCGGGATGAACAGCGTGCCGCCGCGCTCGTAAATTTCGCGCACCCGCGGCAGCCATTCGTCGAGGTAGCGATCTTTTTCATCGAAGACCAGCACCGTCCGCTCCCGGGACAAATCCTGCGCGATGCGGTCCTCGCTCATCGCCCAAATCCGTTGCCAGGCCGCGTTGTAACGCAACAAACGACCGGTTGCGGAGCGAATCGAAATTCCCAGCGGCGAATTCTCGATGACCGCGCGGCTCAAGGCTTCGCTTTGCCGTAGCGACTCTTCAGCGCGCAGTCGTTCGGTGATGTCGAAACCGAGAACCGCCGCGCCCCATGGAACGCCGTCCACGCCGAGCGCGGGGTAAAAGTGGTTTTCATAATCATGGCCGTCCCGATGGTCGATGAGCAGCGTCGGTTTGCCGGTGCGGATCGCCTCGTCGATCAGTTGGCGCCGCCGGGCCCGCGTTTCCGGATCGATCAGTTCGTAGGCATTGGCGCGCAGCAGTTCGTCGAGCGTCACCCCCATGCGGCGCGCGGACTCGGCATTGGCCTGGACGACCCATCCCTCGGCATCGATCAGAAAAGCCACCTCGGGTATCGCGTCCAGCAAGGCCCGCAAAGCGTTCTCCGCCTGCCGGCGATTGCGGTTCTCTTCCTGCAACTGCCGGCTGCGTTCGGCCAGCTCCGTCGTCCGCTCCTCGATGCGGTGCTCGAGTTCGTCGTGTGCCCGGCGCAATTCGTCGGTGGCGTTTTTTTCGGCGGTGACATCCAGAAACGAGGCCATCATCATCACCGGCCGGTCTTCCTCGTCGCGGATGACATTGGCCGATAAAAAAGTGATGAATTTCCCGCCGTCCCGACGTCTGGCGGGCCAGGATCCCTGCCATTCGCCTTTTTCCCGCAATGCTTCCATCACCGTCAACGCTTGTTCCGGGTAGCCGCCGACCCGCGAGACGTGGCGCCCGATCAACTCGTCGGCGTTCGCGTAACCCCATAAATTCACGAATGCCGGGTTGGCATAGGTGATCATGCCGTTCAAGTCGCAAAACGAGGTGGCGCTGACCGAACTTTCCAGGGCCGCACGGAAAATCCGGTTGCGCAACAGATTCGCCTGCAGCTCGACTTGGGTTTTTGTCTGTTCCGTAACGTCGCGCAAGTAACCGATGGCCCCGATGGTCTTCCCCTCACGGTCGCGGATCAGCGCGCGGCGGCGTTCCAGCCAGATCATGTGACCGTCTTTGTGGAAAGCGCGATAGACGGTCGGCTGTTCGCTTTCCAACCCCTGAAGGGACGCCGCGGCGGTCGCTCGGTCGTCCGGGTGAATGGCCCGAATGGGCAGCATGACATCCCGATAATGTTCATCGGGGGTGTAGCCGCTGATTTTCTGAACTGTCGGGCTGACATAAACAAAATGCGGTTCGGGGAAAAAATCGACGCGATAGACAATGTCTTGCGACAGATCCGCCAATTGACGGAAACGTTCAGCGCTTTCGCGATCCGCTTCCGCTGCATTTTTTCGCTCGGTGACATCGCGCGCCACGGCGAGAAAACGAGCCGGCGACGCTTCCGGTGCGGTGAGCGACCGGATCGACCACTCCAGATCGATCGAGCGATTGTCGCGGGCGAGGCGCGATTCGCCACGCCAGACGCCGGAGCGGGAACGGCGCAGAATTTCGGTCAGCGACGGCGCTCCGTCGGCCAGGCGGATCAGCGCGGTCAGCTTTTCCCCGGCGATCGGCTCGCGTTCGTCGAACAGGCGGCCGGCGGCTTCGTTCGCTTCCACGATTCGGCCCCGACCGTTGAGTATGACGGCGGCATCCGGTAAAAAATGAATCCAGGCGCCCGGTTCGCCGGGATGTTTATCTATCATCAATTTTAACTCTCGTTTGGACAATGGTCATGCTTCATCGCATCGCCCGGCAAGGGACTCCGCTCAATCGATGAAAATTCTGGTTGTGTTGAGATTTTACGCTATTTTCGTTTTTCAGGCAATGATCGATCCGTCTTCTGGAAGCCATCTTTCCGCGATCGATTGAATAATTTGAATCGCTAACTATTGGTCAGGACAAATCAATGCCGGGAAAGTGCCGGCGGGCGCCGGCGAGGCTAGCCCCATAAAATAACTTCCCGCCCAGACAATCATGCCGGCGTCGACCAGCAGCGAATCGCGCCCCTCGGCCGGTACTACGTCGGCCCAGGCGGTCATGTGGCCGAGTGCCGCCGCCTTGGAGGCCAGCAGGAAATTGAGGCTCAGATCCACCAGTAAAAGATAATCATCGGCGGATAGTTGGGAAATGTCGATGATATTCCAGACCAACCGTCCCTGGGCCGCGAAAAAGGCGGCGCGGCCGTCGAGTTTGGTCATTTCTTCCCAACGCTCGTCGGGTGGAGCGAGCAATTTGTCGATCGCCGCGTCGTAGCGGGAGAGAAAAGGCCAATCCAGGCCGGGGCTGTCGCAATCGAGCCAGACGTCACCGCCGCAAACCAGCACGTCGGTCGGCGACGGCACCCCGGCGGGCGGATGGGCGATGATCTGCTCCAGATAGCCGAGGTTGTAACCGTAGATGAAAATCAGCAGCGGCACGTGCCGGCGCGCCTGAGTCAGAATTTCTTCGGCGGTCCCGCCGGCCGACAGTTCTTCCTGGGCCGCCGTGTACGCCGCCAGCAATTCGAAAATCGGCTTGAGCCGGGAAAAGTCCTCGGTCGTCGCCGACCGGCGCGCGAAGGCCAGCAGATCGCGCAGCCACAAGCCGCCGAAATAGCCCGATAGGTACAGATCGCCCATGAGGACGCGCGGATCGGCGGCTTCCGCCGGCGGCGCATAGACCAGATCGAAAGCCGAGAGCGGCATCTCGCCCATGAAAAACGAGCGTGCGTCGGCATCGTCCGGATGCGCCGCGCAATACGCGGTCGCCAGGTCGGTCAACTGGTCTTCGTCGACGACAAAGGCATCATTGGGCCAGAACGGATAAGGCGGCAGTTCGATTTGCGCGCTCGCCGCCGTATCGTCGTTGTTGTCGTCGTTGTTGTCATCGTTGTTGTCATCGTTGTCATTATCGTCATCGTCGCCGGCGGCATCGTCGTCACCCGCCGAGTGATCGTCCTCGGCGCAGGCGAACAGCAGCACCCCGGCCAGAAGCAACCAGCACAAAAAAACCGGTTTTTGAATTTTCATCCGACCTACCCTGGGCAAGAAAAGGTTGTTTGTCTCAGTATCATTCAGCAGCGATCCATGGCAAGGGAGAACCGAACGGCAGGGAAAAAGCAGCGGGGCGGGTTTGGCGCCCGCCCCGGTTTTCTTTCTGGCTTGGTTGGATCAGCGCGCGGCGAAACGGCCCAGGCCGCGGCGCGGCATCCGGCGGGACGAACCGCGTTTGTTGCTCGAAAACACCAGCCGCGGCGCCTTGGCGACCGGAATGCTCGAGGGGAAAGGATGATCCGTCGCGACCGTCAAGGGTTTCCGGATCAACCGCTCGATGGCGGTCAGGTCGCTCCGTTCGTCCAGCGCGCAGAAAGACAAAGCGGTTCCCGCCAACCCGGCGCGCCCGGTGCGGCCGATGCGATGCACGTACGATTCGGATTCGTGCGGCAGATCGAAATTCACCACGTGACTGACCTGATCGATGTCCAGGCCGCGCGAGGCGATGTCGGTCGCCACGAGCACCCGCGCCTTGCCGCGTTTGAAGGCCTGCAGAATCCGTTCGCGCTGGCTTTGCGATTTGTTGCCGTGAATCGCTTCGGCGGCGATGGCGGCGCGATTCAGGTTTTTCACGACCATGTCCGCGCCGTGTTTGGTCCGCGTAAAAACCAGCACCCGCGTGATCTCCGGCCGGGAAAGCAGATGCACCAGCAGCGCCACTTTGTTGGGTTTTTCCACGAAGTAGACCGTTTGCGTCACGTTTTCCACCGTGGTGGCGGACTTCGCCGCCGCAACCTCGACCGGTTGGTCCAGGATGCCGCGACCCAAATCGCGGATGCTCGCCGGCACCGTGGCGGAAAACAGCAGCGTCTGGCGTTTTTTCGGCAGGGCCGAAACGATGCGCCGGATGTCGGGGATGAACCCCATGTCGAGCATCCGGTCGCCCTCGTCCAGCACAAAGATTTCCACGTGACGCAAATCGACGTGTCCCTGGTGCATCAGGTCCAGCAACCGCCCCGGGGTCGCCACGAGAATGTCGATGCCGTTGCCGAGCGCCCGGACTTGCGGATTCTGGTTGACGCCGCCGAAAATGACGGCATGTTTGAGGCCGACGAAAGCGCCGTATGAGCCGAAGCTCTCGCCGATTTGCGCGGCCAATTCGCGCGTGGGCGCCAACACCAAGGCCCGGATGAGGCGCTTGCCCGGGCGGCCGGCGTTTTGTTGCAGTCGTTGGAGAATCGGCAGCGCGAAGGCCGCCGTCTTACCGGTGCCGGTCTGGGCGCAACCCATGAGGTCCCGGCCCTCCAGCACGTGCGGAATCGCCAATTCCTGAATCGGCGTCGGCGTCGTGTAACCCTGCCGCTGCACCGCCTTGAGCAACGGCGCGATAATTTTCAAATCTGCGAAATTCATGATTCCCTATTTTTTCCCTGGTGCGTCCAAGGCATACGGCAAACGCAACCTACATCGAGTGAAGTCTGGGAGCTTGATTCGGTGACCCAGAGGCGTGCACCAACACGCGGATTCGCTGAAGGAACGCTTACAACTCGGCGCGTTTATGCGCCCAATTCCAGAATAAGTCAAGTCCGAAGAACCAGGTGTATTAGCTTAGCGACTTTGTCCCCTGTAACTGCTTAGCGATTATGTCCCCCATGAAGAAGGACATGATTTCGATGACTCCCAAGGAGTTACAGCGGATGAGGTTGCTGGTCTGCGTCCTGGAGGGGCAGCTGCCCC
>JAAYVF010000080.1 GCA_012517325.1 Myxococcales bacterium
CATGGCTCGGCAGTTTACCCTCAAGAAATGTGTCACGGCCTTCTCCAACGTGCGGATGCAAGAATACTTCGAAGCGCGAAAAATTCCAATCGGAATCGATCTGCGCCATGTCGCCGAGGAGGACACGAAGCCCATCATCGACGCCATCGGCGCGCTTCCCCCCGATGCCCGCGCGGAGGTGGAAAGGGATTTTCAGGACGCCTTCTCCCTCGGCGATGAGGGCGGCTTGAAATCCATCCTCGCCGAAGCGGACGATCTCGGCAACGACTTGACTGATCATCTCTCGCGGATCGACGGCCATGAGGACAAAGCCCTCTGGACGCTGATCCACTCCCCGGACGCCTTTGAAGCGGCCCGCACCTGGCGCACGGTCGAGACGCTCAATTTTCGTCGTCACCGGAAAGACCTGCCCAAGGCCGCCCCGCCGTGCGACGACCATGTCAAGGAAAAGCTCAGCAAAGCGCTGGTGGCCTTTTTCGCCAAAGAGGCCCGTGGACGATATTGCGAAGTCGACATCTTCGTCCGCGACGGCTCGGCCGATCCCGTCACCGGGGAGATCAAGGGCGGCCGCACTTTGTACTGCGCCTACCCGGAGGATTACGCCACGACCGACATCGGGTACGACGAACATGGCAAGCGCAAGCGTCGCACCCGGCGCACGGCCTTCGAAATCATCTTTCAGTATTTCCACGACGAGGGCCGCTTGAGCCTCTACGCCAAGGGCGACAAGAAAAGGGCGCTGGCGCTTCAAAGGATTTTCATCGACCAGGTGCTGGATATGGAGATTCCGTTCGACCTGCGCGGCGATCGGGTTTTTGAACTCGACGGCTTGAAAAACCCGTCCATGGCCTTCCCGACGCCGCCGGAAGACGGGGTTGAGTACGTGCTGCTGAAGTCGTTACGCCTTTCCATCCCCGGCGAGCCGGGCAAACGCATCACGATCGAGGCGAGCGGGAACCACAACGGCAACTCCAGCCTGCCCGCGCAAAATCTCCACGCATTTCTCCAGGAGTCCCTGGACCAGGAAAAAATGCCGTTGGACCGGTATCGCGTCACTCACGCGACGATGCAGGTGAAATTCCCCGGAAAGGGACATCGCGGCAGCGTCACCTTCGGCATCACCTGGCCCGATTCCTGTTCCTTGCGCGATGAGGAATCCCACATGAGGATCAAGCAGTATCTCAAGGATTGGAGCATCGACCGTGCGTAGCTTTCTCTTGGAGATACTGAATCGATCCGCCGGCCGCAACGACGCTCTGTTCGACTGGCAGGACGCGGACCGATGGCCGGCGGGAGCCATCGACCGGTTTGTGAAGGCGGGGTTGCTTAAACCGGCCGAGCCCGCCACGGCCGTCCGTTGCGATGGTTGCGAGCGGGAGTGCTTCGAGCGGGTCGAGGTCAAGCAAAGAAAAGGCAAGCCCTCGCTGGCGGTTATCCACTGCCGCGAAGATCCGGACATCGGCCGGGTCGAGGTTGATTTTGCGCGGCTTCGAAGATGGCGCGTTGACTGGGAAAAAATCCGCGAAGCGGTATCAACCGCCCTGGAATCGTCCGGCCCGATC
>JAAYVF010000081.1 GCA_012517325.1 Myxococcales bacterium
CCCGCCGCAAGCCTCGACACGGCGACGCTCGGTTCCGTTTACCATGAATTGCCCGACCGCCAGGCCTACTGCGCCGAGATTCATCGCGCCCTCAAGCCCGGCGGCCGGGTGATCATCTGCGACTGGCGGCCGTTGCGGCCCGACGAGGACCGCGAGGCCGGGCCGCCGAACGATCACCGGGTTGCCGTCGCCCAGGCCGCGCGTGAATTGGCGGCGGCCGGGTTCGTCGATCCGCAAATCGACGAAACCCTGCCGGCGATGTGGATCCTGACCGCTTTCCGAAAAAAACCGGAAAAATCTTGAATAGTCGTTCAAATCCCTGCTTGCGTTCCTCGCGGCAAAACCGATAAAAGTTAAGAAAAATCGAAGCGAAGGAAAATGAACCGGCAATCGCTGACTTTTCCATCGGAGTTTCTCTGGGGCACCGCAACCTCGGCACATCAGGTCGAAGGAAATAATCTTCATTCCGATTGGTGGGCGTACGAACAAGTGCCCGGCCACATTCAACGCGGGGATAAATCGGGCCTGGCGTGCGACCATTGGCGCCGTTTCGCCGCGGATTTCGACCTTTGCCGGGCGATGCGCAACAACGCCGTCCGACTTTCGTTCGAATGGGCCAGAATCGAGCCCCGCGAGGGGCAAATCGACGATACGGCGGTGCGACATTACCACGAGGTACTCGATGCCCTGGCCCAGCGCAATCTGACGCCGTTCGTGACCGTTCATCATTTCACGCTGCCGTTGTGGTTCGCCCATCGCGGCGGTTTCGCGGTCAAGGACAATTTACGGCATTTTGAGCGCTATTGCGGGTTGCTCGCCGGCGAGTTCGGCTCGCGAGTGCGTTTCTGGAACACGATCAACGAGCCGTCGATCTACGCGATGATGAGCTATCTGTTCGGCTACTTCGCCCCGGGCGAAAAAAGCCCGCGGCTTTTTCGGCTGGTGATGCAAAACATCCTGGCCGCCCATGCCGTGGCGTATCACGCGCTGAAACGGGCGCATCCGGAAAATCAAATCGGTCTGGTCAAAAACATCCCCTATTACACGCCGTTCAATCCGCGCCATCCACTCGACAAACTGGCCGCCGCCCAACACGACTGGCTTTACAACGCCTTTGTCATCGAGGGCATCCGGACCGGGAGGCGCCATCTCCCGCTCGGCGACGGCAAGGTACTGCCGGGATTGGCCGGATCGGTCGATTTCTGGGGCCTGAACTATTACAACCAGAGCCGCTGCAAATGGTATTGGCCGCTGGCCACGATAAACGCCGGTGAACGGCACCGGATGACCCAGACCGCCTGGGCACCCTATCCGCCCGGCCTCAAACAGAATCTATTGCGCCTGGCTTCCTTCGGCCTACCGCTTTACGTCACCGAAAACGGTCTGGCGACCGACGACGATCCCTGGCGCTGCGCCTACCTGATCGAGCACCTGCGCCAGGTTCATGAGGCGATCGCGGCGGGCGCCGATGTCCGCGGGTACTTTTACTGGTCGCTGCTCGATAATTTCGAATGGGAGGACGGCTGGTTCCCGAAATTCGGACTGATCGGCTGCGACCCGCAGACCCGGGAACGCCGGCCGAAGCCGTCCGCCGAACTGTACGGGCAAATCGCGGCGGCCAATGCGTTGCAGGCCGAATGGTTCGAAGAGTATCCCTGGGATATGGAAACGATGGACCTGGCGCGGCGCCGAACCATCGCGCCGGCCGGGTAATTTGACAACGGAACCGATTAACGACATCGTCTCGCCGATCCGCTGCTCTTCCCTTCAATTCGACGGAGGAGATGAAAATGAAACGTTGCTTTTTCGTCCTATCCCTGCTTTTGCTTTTATGGCCCGTTTTCGCCTTCGCCGGCGACATCGAGGGAACCTACAACTGCGAGGGCACCAACCCGAACGGCGGTGCGTACAAAGGCACGGTTTCCATCATCAAGAACGACGCCAATTACAACGTGACCTGGACCATCGGGGCGCAGGTTTACGTCGGCGTGGGGCTGCTCGAGGGCGATTCGTTCGCCGTCGGCTATGCGGACACGAAGCAGGGTTGGTTCGGCATCGTCGTCTACAAGGTCAAAGGCGACAAGCTGTCGGGCTCCTGGGCGATGCACGGCAGCGGCAAAAACGGCACTGAAACGCTGACCAGGCGATAATTTTTCAACCTTTCATCGAGGCATGCACATGTCGAAACATGGTCTGTGGATTTTCTTCGCGATTCTGCTGATCCCCGCGCTGGCCCTGGGAGCCGACCCCGGCCTGTCCGTGAAAATCGATCAGGTGAATGAGGCGATCGCCGCGGCTCACGCCGGCTGGCGCGCCGGAACCTCGCCGATTGCCGAGTTGCCGCTCGACGATTTCACAGCGATGCTGGGCGCCGATCTCAACGCCCCGCGCGACACCTCCCGCGTCTGGCAGCCCGACAGCAGCATGACGTTGCCCACGCACTTCGACTGGCGGGACGTTCAAGGCGGCAACTACGTGACGCCCGTGAAATACCAGGGCCGCTGCGGCTCCTGCGTTGCGTTCGGCTGCGTCGGCGCGATCGAATCGGGCATCCGGATCCGCGAACAAAACCCGGACCTGGATGTCGACCTGTCCGAACAGCAGGCCTTCTCTTGCACGTTGATGAGCGGTTGCCAGATGGGGTCCTACGCCAGCGCGCTGTTCTCGACCGCGCAAACGCAGGGCATCGTCGACGAGAACTGCTATCCGTACGTCTCCGGCGGCACGGCCCTCGATTACGCGTGCGACGAAAGCTGCGCGGGAACGGCCTCGCGGGCGTTCCACGTCGCCGATTACGGCACCGTCTGGGGCGGCGTCGAGGCGATCAAGCAAGCCTTGCTGAATTACGGCCCGCTGACGGCCTCGTTTACGGTTTACGAGGATCTGAAGTATTACATCGACGGCGTTTACCAGCACCTGGTCGGGCCGATGCTGGGCGGTCATCAGGTGTTGATCGTCGGCTACGACGACCCCGGCCAATACTGGATCATCAAAAACTCCTGGTCGGAAAGTTTCGGCGAGGACGGCTTCTTCCGGATCAAATGGGGCGATTCGGGTATCGACAGCGACGTTTCGTGGGTCGATGTCGGCACACAGGCTTACCAGCCCGGCCCCCTGCCCGGCGGCGATTGCCAGGCGGCGGCCAACCGGCTCTACAATCAATGCTCGTTGTCGTACGAAGTGGACGGCCTGGACCTCACCGGCGCCGACTTCCTGACCTCCTGCGAAAACAACGAAATCCCCCAATGCGTCCACACCTGCAACGACGTCAGTTCGTCCTGCAACGACCTGGCGGGCTGCATCGGGTTCTGCACCGACCAATGGTGCGCGATGGACTTCGACTACCTCTACGACACCTGCGGCCTGGCGGTGACCCTCGAAGCCGGCTCGCCCCTGTCGAAGGACAACGCGACCGCGCTCTGCGAGGCGGTGGGTTATTCCTCGACCGCGATGAAGTGCATCCTCGAATGCATCCCGACGACCAACACCTGCCAGCAACTGGCCGCCTGCATGGCCGAATGCCCCTTGTGCCCCTTCCCGACCGTTGATTTCACCGCCGACGTGACCACCGCCGAAACGGCGCCCCTGGCCGTCACCTTCACGCGGCAGGTCAGCTATCCGGCGGATTGCGGCCGGACCGTGTCGCACTGGGATTTCGGCGACGGCACGTCGAGCTACAGCCCGAACGACGTGATCAAGCACGTCTACCAACAGGAAGGCGTTTATTCGGTGGAATTGCGGGTGACCAACGGCGCCGGCCCGGGCATCGCGTTCAAGCAGGATTACATCATTCTGGGCGAGCAGCCGGACGACGACACCGCCGACGATGACGCGGCGGACGATGACGACGACGATCAGGCGGACGACGACGCGGCCGACGATGATAACGACGATCAGGCGGACGATGATCAGGCCGCGCCCGGCGACGACGATGATGACGACGACTCCGGCGGCGGATGCGGTGGTTGATCAAAGGCCCTTTGCCCATCTGAGTCGTTCCGTGCGCCAGCCGGAAACCACGCCGGGAGCGCCAGCGACTTGACTGGTGTAGGAGCGGCGCCCGCCCTGAGCACAGTCGAAGGGTAGCAGCCGCGATCCTGTGTCGGCGTAAGAGCGGCTTAGGAGCCGCGATCCTGTGCCGACGTAAGAGCGGCTTAGCAGCCGCGATCCTGTGCCGACGTAAGAGCGGCTTAGAAGCCGCGATCCTGTGCCGACGTAAGAGCGGCTTAGCAGCCGCGATTTCACCTTTCCGCCAAACCATCCGCCGGATTTGCCGAAACGAATAATTTTCGC
>JAAYVF010000082.1 GCA_012517325.1 Myxococcales bacterium
AAAGCCCGATGCAAAACGGAAAATCGAAAGGGAACAACCAACTGGACGTGGGTCTATCAGGCCTCGGCTCCGAACTCTACGTAACCAAGGGGACATTTTTGCTGCACAGTTGAGGGGACATATTGCCTAAGTATAAACAGCCAGCAACGAAAGGCAGGCCCCGCGGCCTGCCTTTTTTTCTTGGGCCGAGGCAATTGTTACCAGCTCGATACGACGTGGGCATGGACGCCCCCTTGCCGGACGAGTAGGCGGGACTTTCATTTGGCGGGAAATGTCTTCGCCGGATTGCATGCGCGCCGCAAACAAGGCAATTTGGAACGAGCATCCGAGGAGATCATGACGAATCAATCGTTCGACTTTTTTCTGGCCGGCGTGATCCAAGGCTCGCATGCCGAGCAGGCCGTGCATTCGCAGGACTACCGCGAGGAAATCAAGGCGATCCTGGCGCGGCACGCGCCGGGCCGGACCGTGTTTTGTCCGGTCGAGCAGCATCGCACCTCGATCCGATATACGGATGATGAGGCGCGCGCGGTATTTTTCGGGCACTTGGAGGTCTTGCGGCGCTGCCGGGTGATGGTCGCCTATCTGCCGGTCGCCTCGATGGGGACGGCGATCGAGATGGAAGTCGCCCGGCAGGCGGACATCCCGATCGTTTCGATCACCCCGTTGGCGATCAATTGGGTGGTGCGGCTGTTTTCGTTGGCGGTGCTGCCGGACCTGCCGTCGTTCGCGGACTGGCTGACGCCGGAAAATCTAAACCGACTGGGTGTGTAATTGGCGATCTGGGAATTGAAGTGGGAATGGCTGTTGGCGGAAATCCTCGGCCTGGCCGGGGCGCTGCTGGTGGTCTTCCTGCTGATCCGTCTGATCCGCGAACATCGCTCGCCGACCAGCACCATGGCCTGGGGCATCGCGATCCTTCTGCTGCCGTACGTCGGCGTTCCCCTTTACCTCTTGTTCGGCGGCCGCAAGGTCCGCCGCCACCGGCGATTGAAAGGCCAATTGTTTCCCGCCAGCGATACGCGCGGCGACGCCGATCTACCGGCCCCCGCGGCGCGGCTGGAAATCGTCGAGACGGTCCGCGTGTTGGAAGGCGCCGGTTATCCCGCCGTGAAAGCCGACAACCACCTGGAGTTTATCGCCAGCGGCGAAAGGGCTTACGCCCGTCTGATGGAAATGGTCGCGGCGGCCAAAGTCGACATCGCGGTGACGGTGTTCATTCTCGGCCATCACCATGTCGGGCGCTCGTTCGTGGAACTGCTGACGAAAAAAGCCCGGGAGGGAGTGAAGGTCCGGCTGCTTCTGGACGCCGTCGGCAGCTTCCGGACGCGATGGGGCTTCGTCGCGCCGCTGCGCCAGGCCGGCGGCCGCGTGGGCGTGTTCATGCCGATCCTGCCGATTGGCCGCAAATGGTCCACTCATCTGCGGACGCACCGCAAGCTCGTGGCGGTGGACGGGCGTACGGCGATGATCGGCGGGATGAACATCAGCCACGAATACATGGGACCGGCGCCGGACCCCAAGCGCTGGACCGATGCCTGCGCGATCGTCAGCGGTCCGGTGGTCGACGACCTGCTCGGCATTTTCGCCGTCGACTGGCATTTCGCCACTGGCGAGGATTGGGAACCGTCGCCCCGGGATTGGTCGGCCGCGCCGCGCCCCGGCGACACACTGATGCAGGTGGTCGCCAGCGGGCCCGACGCCGACGCGATGCCGCTGCACGACGCGGTGCTGATCTCGATGCTGCGCGCCAAGCGCCGGGTGTGGATCGTCTCGCCGTATTTCATTCCGGACGACAGCTTGCTGCGCACCTTGATGCTGCTGGGCCGGATGGGTCGCGACGTGCGCCTGATCGTGCCGCGCCGCTCCAATCACTTCATCGCCGATCTGGCGCGCGGCGCGTTTTTCCGCGATCTGATGGGCTCGTCGGTGAAGTTGTTCGCCTACCGCAAAGGGATGTTGCACACCAAGCTGCTGGTGATCGACGACGAGATCGCCATGGTCGGTTCGGCGAACATGGACATCCGCAGCCTCTATCTGGATTATGAATTGGGCGTGTTGGTTTACTCCGCGAAGGAAGTGCAGGTGATCGCCGACGTGATCCGCGATTACCAGCAGGATGCCGATCGACTGACGTGGGAGAAGGGGATCCGCAAGAACTTCGCGACCGAGATGGCCGAGGATGTTTGCCGTTTGTTCGCCCCGATTTTGTAATCGCGCCGCAATACCGCCGGAAGATGCTTGCCAGCCTTACCGCCGATGATTAATTTGGGGCCGAGAAGGTTTCTGGAACACATGGCCGGACGCCGAAAGGCGGCCTCGGCTTTTTCGCGACTCGGTTTTTAATCGCGGAATGACGGCGCTTTTGCCATCAGAGTGACCCCCTCAAAGCCACTTTTGGGGTGATCTGGGGAGTGGCCGGAGTGACCTTGTGACCTGTAAGTGTTTGATAAAAAAGGGGAAGAAAAAAAAGAAAAAGGCGGTAAAAAAAGTGTTGACTTGAGTAGGCCGTTATAGTAAAACCCGCCGCCTGTTGAGATGGTTCAGGGAATGAGCGAAGCGGAAACGCTGATTTCGTTCTTGACAAACTGACTCCGTTTTGGCATACTGAAATTTCCCGTCTGGGGAATGTTTCAACTAAGCCTGGTCTTTGAAAACCGAATAGCGAGCCTATGTGACATCAAGTCAAATGCGCGGGATCATGTACCGAAAAACATGAAGTTTACAAGGACCTTATCCTTGTCAATTTTAAACTGGAGAGTTTGATCCTGGCTCAGAACGAACGCTTGCGGCGTGCTTAACACATGCAAGTCGAACGAGAAAACCCTTTCGGGGGTGAGTAAAGTGGCGCACGGGTGAGTAACACGTAGGTAACGTACCTTCGGGTTCGGGATAACACTTCGAAAGGAGTGCTAATACCGGATAAGACCACGGGCCCCTCGGGACCTGAGGAAAAAGGTGGCCTCTCAGCGAAGCTGCCGCCTGAAGATCGGCCTGCGTACCATTAGCTAGTTGGTAGGGTAATGGCCTACCAAGGCTACGATGGTTAGCTGGTCTGAGAGGATGATCAGCCACACTGGAACTGGAACACGGTCCAGACTCCCACGGGAGGCAGCAGTGGGGAATATTGCGCAATGGGGGAAACCCTGACGCAGCAACGCCGCGTGGGTGAAGAAGGCCTTCGGGTTGTAAAGCCCTGTCAGGAGGGAAGAACGGATTGTGAGTGAATAGCTCACAGCCTTGACGGTACCTCCAGAGGAAGCGCCGGCTAACTCCGTGCCAGCAGCCGCGGTAATACGGAGGGCGCAAGCGTTGTTCGGAATTATTGGGCGTAAAGCGCGTGTAGGCGGTCCGGAAAGTTGGGTGTGAAATCCCTTGGCTCAACCGAGGAATTGCATTCAAAACTACCGGACTTGAGTGCGGGAGAGGGAAGTGGAACTCCTAGTGTAGAGGTGAAATTCGTAGATATTAGGAGGAACACCTGTGGCGAAGGCGGCTTCCTGGACCGACACTGACGCTGAGACGCGAAAGCGTGGGGAGCAAACAGGATTAGATACCCTGGTAGTCCACGCCGTAAACGATGAGTACTAGGTGTTGGGGGTGTTGACCCCCCCAGTGCCGACGCTAACGCATTAAGTACTCC